>CAJAFJ010000582.1 GCA_903938955.1 uncultured beta proteobacterium
ACACCGTCAGCATGCCCAGCAGCATCGAGGCCGCCATCACCAGATATGCCGTTTGCCAGGCCGCATGCTGGTAGCTCGCCCCGCCCGCCACTTCGGCCCAGGCGGCCACCCACAGCACGCCGGCCCCGGCCCAGATCATGGCCAGGCGGTAGCCGGTCTGGTAAGCGGCGGCCAGCGCAGCCTGGCGCTCCACATCGGCAGACTCAATGCGAAAGGCATCCAGTGCAATGTCTTGCGTGGCCGAACCAAATGCCACCGCCAAAGCGCCCCACACCACCGGCTCCAGCGCCACCTTGGGGTCGTTGAACGACATCGCCACCAAGCCACCCATGACCGCCAACTGCGCCAGTAACAACCAACTGCGCCGGCGCCCCAGCCAGCGGGTGAGCAGCGGGATCGGCATCCGGTCCACCAGCGGCGCCCAGACCCATTTAAAGGCATAGGCCAGCCCGACCCAGCTCAGGTAACCAATGGTGGTGCGGTCAATACCAGCCTCGCGCAGCCAAAAACTCAGGGTGCCCAGCACCAGCAGCAAAGGCAGCCCGGCTGAAAAACCCAGCAGCAGCATGCGCAGCGTGGGCAGCTCCAGATAAACCTTGAAAGTCGCCAGCCATGAGGGCTTGATTTGGGGGGCGGCGCAAGCACTTGGAGTCATACGGGAATAATACGCGTTGACCTTCACCAAATTTGAAATTGAGCATGAACATCACTCATCCTTTTGCACGGCATTTGCCGCGTCGTCTGGTGCTGCGCACGGTTGCCCTGTTACTGGCGGTTTCACCGGCGGTGGTTCCGCTGGCGATGGCGCGTGACGGTGTGGACGTGGGCGGTAATTCGGCCTTCAGCAAACTGGTGCCCGCCGACGCTGTGGAACGCTCGTCCGGTCAGCAATATGCCCAGATACTGCATGACGCTGCGGGCAAAAATGCACTCGGCGGCAAAGACCACCCCCAGGTCCGGCGACTGCGCCGCATTGCCCAAAACATCATCCCCTTTGCCATCGAATGGAACCCGCGCGCCAAAGACTGGCAGTGGGAGGTGAACCTGATTGGCAGTTCGCAGATCAATGCTTTTTGCATGCCCGGCGGAAAAATTGCGTTTTACACCGGCATCCTCGAGCAACTCAAACTCTCCGACGACGAAGTGGCGATGGTGATGGGCCATGAAATTGCCCACGCCCTGCGTGAACACGCCCGCGCGCGCATGGGCAAAAATACCGCCACCGGCATCGGGGCCAACCTGATCGGCCAGTTGTTTGGTTTGGGCCAGTTAGGCCAGACGGTGACCAACTACGGCGCGCAATTGCTTACCCTGCAGTTCAGCCGCAGTGACGAGTCCGAAGCCGATTTGGTAGGTATGGAACTCGCCGCCCGCGCCGGCTACGACCCCCGGGCGGGCGTGACCTTGTGGAAAAAAATGGGGGCCGCCAACAAAGGCGCTCCGCCACAGTGGCTGTCCACCCACCCATCCGGCAACTCACGCATCGAGGAGATTGAGTTGAATTTACCCAAAGTGATGCCGCTATTTGAGAACGCCAAACGCCGTTAACGCATTAATTTCAAACAAAAAAAGGCCCGCTTCCCAAATACATCGGGAAGCGGGCCAGGAAGAGACTTAAACGGGCGAGTTATTTAGCTTGCACCACTTCAATATCCACGCGGCGGTGTTTAGCGCGACCTTCTTTAGTGGCGTTGTCGGCAACTGGCTGGCTCTCGCCTTTGCCCACGGCCCGCACACGTTTCACGTCAACGCCTTTTTCAACCATATAGGCCTTGACCGACTCCGCACGCGCCATTGACAAACGGTTGTTGTACTCATCGCTGCCGACCGAATCGGTGTGACCCACGGCAATCACCACATCCAGCTGAACACCCTTGATGCTGGCCAGCAGTTTGTCGATACCCGCCAAGCCATCGGCCTTGAGGGTTGACTTGCCAAAGTCAAACAGCGTGTCGGCAGCCAGGCTGACCTTGGTCGGGGCCACTACCACAGCCGGGGCGGCAGCAGCGCGGGCACGCGACGGAATCACGGTGTCGGCCTTGATTTTTTCCAGCGTGTCGACCATGGTCTCTTCGACTGGGCACAACTCGGCGGGATCAATGCCACCACGGTCCTGGCCAGCGTCCTGCGCATTTGGCACATCGTCACGGTTAACACCCAGGGCTGTGACCAATTTACCCATGCCAGCCAGTGTGCGGGCTTGGGCTGTCGCCTGGTTGTAACGGGCATTGATATAAGAGCGGGTGGCTTCAAAATATTCGTTCTGGCTGTCCAGCAAATCGAGCAGCGTGCGCTGTCCAATGTCGAACTGCTGGCGATAAGCCTCACGCGACTTCTCTGTCGACAGGCGGTGCTGGTCCATGTATTTCTGCTGTTCGCTCAGACTGCGTACATCGCTGTAGGCAATGGACAGGGTCTGGCGCACATCGCGGCAGGCTTTTTCCTGCAGATCGCGCGCTTGCGCTTTCAGGTCCACAGCCTGGCTCTCACGCGCCTTGTCAGCGCCGCCGCGGTACAGGTTGTAATTCAGCACCAATTCGATGCCATTGACACGCGTGTTACCCGAGATACCGCCCGTGTTGTCGTCGCGGCTGGCGTAGGCACGCAAATCCACACGCGGCATGTAAGCCGCCCGACTGGAGGCGATGGCGGAGGTGTAAGCGCGCACGTTTTCAACCGCGGCATTCAGCGTGGGGCTGCCCTGCAGGCCATCACGCATCAAGTCCACGCTGGTGTCGGGCATGGTGCCCAGTTTGAACGGCTCGGGCAAGGCAGGCAGTTTGGCGGGCGGCTTTTCACCCACCACGCGCAGATAGCGTGCGCTCACATCATGCAGGTTGGTCAGTTCGGTCAGCAAGTTGGACTCGGCCAGCGCCAAACGGCCATTAGCCTGCTCGACGTCCACCCGGCGACCCACGCCCGCATTGGCACGTTCTTCCACCTGCTGCGTGGTTTGCTTGTGCTCCACATAATTCTGCGTAGCTACTTCCACCAACTCGGTGTAACGGGCGACATCGGCATAAGCCTTGACGGCTTCCAGAGCTGCATTTTCAGAAGCTTCGGCCAACTCGTAATAACGCGTCAGCTTGGCGTAGCCCAGGCGCTTGGTTTCACTCGAGGTGAACATGCCGTCAAACAGCATCTGGGTCAACGTCAGCTGTGCGGTGTTGAAGTTGTACGTGCCCGCATTGGGAAGCGTCGGCGAAACCCGGTCTTCACGACCCGTGCCCGCGCTCAGGTCAAGCTTCGGAAAAAATCCGCCACGGGCCACATTACGCTCATTGCCAGCGGCATTGAAGCCATTCCAGCGCGCCTGAACTTCAGGGTTGGTGGTGACAGCCTTGCGTGCGGCCTTGACCAGCGGCTCAGGCAGACTTTGCGCTTGCGTACCAAAACTGGCCAGAATGGCGACGGCTAAAGTCGTTAGCGCTTTATGAGTACTCAATTTTCTTTCCCCAAGATTAGTAAATTACAATTTTTTACTCTTTAATTATCAACCGCGTCAAGCCCCAAAAACAATCTTTTATAGGTTGGCACTGTATTGGGCTTTACGGTAGGCTTCACAGTATGCAAAAAGCCCTGCTCACCTTTGTTCCAGCCCGTTTGCACGCGCTGAGCATGAAGGCAGGGCGATTGCCACGGGGTTTATGGCTGCTGGTATGCCTGGCATTGTCAATTTCCATCGCGGCCCCGGATCTTGACAAGACTCAAGTCCTGGCCCAGCAGCGCTATGGCACACGCGCGGCCGACAGCGTGGGTGCCTGGCGCCGGTTAATCGAAGAATCACGCGCCCTGCCCGACGCTGAGAAACTCACCAAAGTAAATACTTTTTTTAACCGCCGCGTGTTGTTTCAAGCTGACATGGAAGTCTGGGGACAAGAGGATTACTGGGCCACCCCCCTCGAATTCATGGGCAAAGGCGCGGGCGACTGCGAAGACTTTGCCATTGCCAAGTACATCACCCTGCAAATGCTGGGTATCGGCAACGAGCGCCTGCGCCTGATTTATGTGCGGGCCAAAAGTGGTTCCACCGCCTCCATTGCCCACATGGTGCTGGGGTTTTACCCGCAGCCGACCGAAGAGCCGCAAATTCTGGACAATCTGATCAGCAGCGTGCGCCCGGCTTCCATGCGCTCGGACCTGGTCCCCGTCTTCAGTTTCAACAGTGACGGCTTGTGGGTGGGCGGCGCCACCGCCTCTGCTGCCGACCCGACCACCCGCCTGTCCCGCTGGCGCGATGTGCTTGACCGCATGCGCCAGGAGTTCATCCTTTAATTACCTTGCGAGTCAATCATGTCCCTCATCAAACAACTCTGGATTGCCATTGCCCTGGTCATGACCATCGCTTTTGGCGGCAGCATGATCGTGAGCGTGTTGTCGGCGCGGCATTACCTAGAGCAGCAGCTGCAGGTCAAAAACATCGACAACGCCACCGCCCTGGCCCTGTCGTTGTCGCAACTGCCCAAAGACCCGGTCACGGTGGAGCTGCAAGTGGCCGCGCAGTTTGACGTGGGCCACTACCGCTTCATCCGCATCGTGTCGCCCACCGGCAAGACGCTGGTGGAGCGCGTGTTTACTGGCCAGCTGGAAGGGGCACCGGGCTGGTTTACCGCGCTGATCCCGATTCATGCCACGCCGGGGCAGGCGCTGATTCAAGATGGCTGGAACCAATACGGCACGCTCACGCTGGCCAGCCACGAGCAGTACGCGTACCAAAGCCTGTGGGAAGGCACGATGGAGTTGCTGCTGTGGTTTGTGCTGGGCAGCCTGGCCGCAGGCATCACCGGCTCACTGCTGATCCGCATCATCACCCGGCCGCTGGGCGAGGTGGTGGGCCAGGCCCAGGCCATTGCCGAGCGCCGCTTCCTGAGCATTGCCGAGCCGCGCACGCCCGAACTGCGCAGCGTGGTGCGCGCCATGAACAGCATGGTCGAGCGACTCAAAGCCATGTTCAGCGAAGAAGCCGCACGCCTTGAAGCCCTGCGCCAAAAGGTCAACCTCGACGCGCTGACTGGTCTGTCGGGGCGTGAGCACTTTTTATCGCAACTGCGCGAACTGCTGACCGGTGAAGCTTTCGGTGCCGAGGGCTCGCTGGTGATGCTGCGCCTCACCGACCTGAACGCCCTCAACGCCCAGCTCGGTCACCAGCGCGCCGACGCGCTGCTCAAACACCTGGGCCGTGAGCTGCAAGACAGCTGCCAGGACCGGCTCGGCCAACAGGCCGGCCGCCTCAAGGGCGGTGAATTTGCCGTGGTGTACCCCACCATCGCCTCCCCCGTGCAAGCCGCGACCGACCTGCACCAGCGCCTGACGCAACACTGGTTGCCCGACTGGGTGGCCGATGTGCCCGACCTGTTCCAGATCGGCGCCGTGCCCTACCACCGCAACCAAGGCATTGGCGACCTGCTGAGCCGCGCGGATGAAGCCCTGGCCCGTGCCGCCGCCCAAGGCACCAACGGCTGGTACGCCAGCGCCGAGCAAAGCAACCGCACCGCCCGCCCCGCCGAGCAATGGCGCAACCTGCTGACCGAAGCCGTCACCGGCGGCAAACTGCGGCTGGCCTTTTACCGCGTGGTCGGCAGCCACAACCAGGCCGCTATTCACCAGGAAGGCGTAATTCGCCTGCAGGTGGACGCCGCCGGCGCCTTGCTCCCCGCAGGCGACTTCATGCCCATGGCCGCGCACCTCAACCTGACGGCCCCCATCGACCTGCAAGTGGTCAAACTGGCCATTGAATACCTGCGCACCACACCGGGCGACATCGCCATCAACCTGTCAGCGGAAACCATTGCCGACTTCAACTTCCGCCACGAATTGGCGCTGTTGCTGCAGACCAACCCCGACATGTGCAAACGCCTGCTGTTTGAGGTGCCCGAGTACGGTGTGTTCAAGCAGTTCGACGCGTTTCGTGACCTGGTGCACACCGTCAAACCGCTGGGCTGCCGTGTCGGTATCGAATACTTTGGCCAGCGCTTTGCCGAAGGCGACAAGCTGGCCGACCTGGGACTGGACTACATCAAGGTCCACCCCAGCTACGTGCACAACATCGCCAGCAACCCGGGCAACCAGGAATTTCTCAAAGGCCTGTGCAGCGTGGCGCGCAACTTTGGCATTGTGGTCATCGCGCTCGGCGTCGAATCCGAAACCGACCTGCCCCTGCTGGCCTCGCTCGGCTTTGACGGCATGACCGGGCCGGGGATCAAATGACCCGCTGGGCGGCAGCGCTGCTCTGGCTCGCCAGCGTCCCCACCGGGGCGGCACTGGCCCAAACCAGCGCCGCCCCACCATCGGCCGCGGTGCTGGAGGACGCACCGCCCGCCCTGCGCAAGCTGCTGCAACAGGCCAGCACCCTGGAATCCGCCACCCACCCGGACAGCGCCTGGCAAGCCGCCGTGCTGTATTGCCAGACCGCGCGCTGGGGCAGCGTCGAAGGGCAATACCGGCTGGGCATGCTCTACGCCTTTGGCCAGGGCGTGCCCGAAAGCCGGGCCTATGCCGCCGCCCTGTTCTCGCTGGCGTCATCCCAAGGCCACGCCCAGGCACACCAGATGCTCGATAACATTGAGCTGACCTCGGCCGCCCTGCCCGCCTGCGTGAACCAGGAACAATTGCCCGACAAAGCGCCATCGACCCTGTTCAGCGACCTGCCGCCTGACCTGACCCCAGGCAAAAGCCGCAGCATTGAGCAATTTATGCTGATGCTGCCCCCGCACAAACGCTGGGTGATTCCGCTGGCCACCACCTTGAGCGCCTGGTATGCGCTGGACCCCCGGCTGGTGCTGTCGGTCATCGCTGTCGAATCCAACTTCGACACCAGCGCCCAGTCACCCAAAGCGGCCATGGGCCTGATGCAACTGATACCCGACACCGCCGAACGCTTCAATGTGCGCAACGCATTTGACGCCACGCAAAACCTGCGCGGCGGCATGCGCTACCTGCGCTGGCTGCTGTCCTACTACCGCGGCAACATCAGCTATGCCGCCGCGGCTTACAACGCCGGCGAAGGCCGGGTGGACCGCTACCAAGGCGTGCCCCCGTACCCGGAAACCCGCAACTACGTGCGCCGCGTGCTGGGCCTGTACGGCAGCGCACGCCACGGGTTTGATGAAAAGTTGACGCTGGCGTCGCCTTGGCTGGCGGCGGGGGGGCGGTAACCCATCTCAGACTTTTGCCACGTAATGGGCAAGTTAAATCATTTTTATTGAACGACTTTAATGGCTTAATTTTTGAATTAAGCCTGCGGCGATTGCACTTACATTTGGAGCTTTCCACCCCCATTCAGGAGCCATCCATGAAAATCGGCAACAGCCATCTTCCCCCGGTCAACCCCGCATCCACCAAAACCGCCAAGACCACCGGCTCTGGCGAACAAAAAGCCGTACCGCCCGGCCTTGAAAAGGTTCAGACCCGCCAGCAAAGCGTGCCAGCCGCTGACCGCAACGCCGGACAAGCCACAGCCACCGACCGGATCAGTCGCAACATTGCGCGGTATGCGGAAACGCAGGCGATTGTGACGCCGCCGGTTACTGCGCCAGTCACGCCACCGGCGTTGTCAACCACGCCCACGGAAAGCACCAGCACAATACCAACTGACAGCACCACGGCATCAACCCCAGAGGCAGGCACCAGCACAACGGCCGAGACTACAGCTTCAAGCAGTGAAACACCAACGGCCTGACCATCTGTGACCAGCTCGTGACGGGGCTTGCACCCGCAGGTGTGTGCCCATACTGGGCGCACATGAAAAAAGGGAAACATGATTGAACATGTTTCCCTTTTAATTCAAAACCAGCCAGCACTTAACTGACTAACATTAGCCGAAGCGATCCTTTTTGATTCACATGCAATACCGAATTAGACATCCCCATCAACTTTGAAACTGCTACGCAACGCATGAATAATGGCCTCATTAGTAGCATTATCAGCGAGTGAAAGCGCAGAAAGCGTAACCCCCTCCAAAGTAACGGATTGCGTCGCTACGAAACCACCGGTGGCACCATTCGGGTCAATCGTCATGACTAGATTAGTACTTGTATCCGGTGCAAAGTGCAGGTAGCTCGCAAGATCTGCATCAGTCGCTCCCTCGTTGTTCTGGATCAAGTCACGCAGGTCAAGTACATCACCTTCGCTGAGATTAAACGAGCCACCGCTGGAATTGAAGTCCTTGAGGGTGTCATGGCCCGTTTCACCTAAGCTCCACTTGAACACGTCGGCGCCCGTACTACCAGTCAAAGTGTCATTGCCAGCACCACCGCTAAGGATATCGTTGCCGTCGCCACCTTGTAAAGTGTTTGCGCCGACTCCACCGCCTAGAGCATCGTTAAATTCAGTGCCAGCCACAGTCGCAATGCTTGGGTCAAAAGTGATGGCTAACGAACCGGATACGGTGTCCCCATCACCATCTTTGGCGGTAAAGCCCAAATCCAAGACGGGAGTGCGGTTTTCATCCAATGTGAAGAAGTTCAAGCCATCAATCTTGAACTGATTACCACTGACCGTGTGCGCAATTTCGATGTAGTCGATGGTCTTACCTGCTGCAGCCTGAATGAAAAGGTCACCATTGCTGTCCAGCACAATAGGCACACCAGACGTTATTGCGCTATCACCTACGTATTTAACGTTATAGGTACCTTCACCGCTATCGTAGTTAAAGAAGCTGACTTTAACTGCCGAGAAATTGCTGACATTGTTGAAATCCATCTTCATGACTTCGCCTGCATCAATTGTGTTGCTTCCAATGGCAAGGCCAGTTCCACTCATATTGATCAGTTCAGGCGAGCCATTTTTTGTAGCGGTAAAGGTGGCAAGCAAGGTAGCACCAGTTGGTTGCGTTTGGTCGAAAGAAACCAGCGTATCACCTGTTCCGGAATACAGGTTGTAGCCTGTTTCTGGTCCATTACCATAGGCAAGTAGCGCCCCGTCCGTCGGGAACAATTTACTGGTATCTAGCGGCTGTAACAAGTTTGTGGTGTACGTACCATCCGCATGACCAACAATTGTGAAAACAGTGGTCGTTGTCGTCGTGGTACCGACTGTCGAAGTGGTTGTGCCCGTAATCGTGTCGCCGCTGAACGTGATCAAAACATCTTTCCCGCCCGAGGTCAATGTCACATTGGACTCGGTAGTGGTCAAAGTAATAATTTTGGCAGCCACACTATTCCAAGTAATGGCCCCTATCAAAGCGCCACCATCAGCGCCCATATTGACCAAGGTTCCCACCAAGATGCCGCTTGATTCATCGGCAATGAAGCCTTTGGTCACACTCAGTGCCGGCATGTCGTCCTCTATGGTGATGCCAATCATCCCTGAATCAACCAGGTTCACACCATCCGACAAAGTTACACCTACATTGAAGCTGAGGGTATCCTCCACGCTGTTCTGTGCATGATCAACTGAACCCAGCAAGCTAACTTGATAACTCAGCGTGCTTGCAGGCGCGGTACCGGCAGTATTCACTGCTGTGCTGCCATCATTAAGTGTGATTTGAATCACCGTATTGATACCAGCCTTGCCAAGAAGAATGGCATTATTTCCTGTAGCGAAAGACCAAGTAATTTCTACCCCGCCTGATTTGAGAACGGTGGGCAAGCCAGTCAAACTGAGTTCTGCCGTAAGTGCCGTAGTGCCGTTGGGTGTTATGGTGAGTTCACCCGAACGTGTAGAAAGGTCAGTTGTATCGCTGCCTGTCGGACTGCCGACAATATCCGGATTGCCGCCACTGAGCCCTTCTTCAGAGACTCTAAGGGTAGATGTACCGATAGTTGGCGCTACGTCGGCGTCCGTGATCGTGGTCTCAACCGTGCCCGTGTACACCACGGTTTCGTAGGCAGCGTTGTTGCTCCAGCTGTTGTCCACCAGCGACAGGTTGAACTTCTCACCACTGTCGGCCAGCGCGTCATCAATCGCGGCAATGCTGAACTCCGTGCCCACCGTGGC
>CAJAFJ010000583.1 GCA_903938955.1 uncultured beta proteobacterium
CTGGCGGGCGAGACGTACTGGGCGCAAGGCTACTCCGAGCCGGGTGCCGGGTCTGATCTGGCAGCAGTTCGCACCCGTGCGCTGCGCGACCCGCAGAGCGGTGACTGGGTCATTGACGGGCAAAAGGTCTGGACCTCCTGGGCGCATGAGTCCGACTGGATTTTTGTGCTGGCGCGTTGTGAGCCGGGTTCGCAGCGTCACAAAGGCCTGGTGCTGTTGCTGGTGCCGCTGCGCCAGCCCGGGGTCACCTTGCGGCCCATCCGCCAGATCACTGGCGGTTCGGAATTCAACGAAGTTTTTTTCGATGGTGCGCGGACCGAAGGCAGCCTGCATCTGGGCGAACCCGGCCAGGGCTGGGCGGTGGCGATGTACCTGCTGGGTTGCGAACGCGGTGTGTCCACGCTGGGCCAGCAAGCCCATTTCCGGCGCGAGCTGGAACAGTTGATCACCGTGGCGCGCCGCAATGGTGCCGCCCGAGACCCGCTGCTGCGCCAGCGTATTGCGCAGGCCGAACTGGGTTTGTTGACCTTGCGCAGCCATGCCTTGCGTGTGGCGGGGCAAGACGAGGGCGCTGCTTCATCGGCGGCGGGCCGCGCTGCCAGCATCTCCAAATACGCCTGGTCCAACTGGCGGCGTTCGTTGGGGGCGCTGGCGATGGATGTGCTGGGTGTCGAGGGTGATGTGGTCGACGCCGACCCCCTGCGCGAGTCCTTGCAACAGCTTTGGCTGTCCGGTCTTGCCGACACCATTTACGCTGGTACCAATGAGATTCAGCTTAACGTGATGGCCGAGCGCGCTTTGGGGATGCCGC
This sequence comes from uncultured beta proteobacterium, assembly GCA_903938955.1. The sequence continues at coordinate 812 of CAJAFJ010000583.1, forward strand.
GCTGAGTGGTTTGACCGTTTCGTCGTCCATCCAGACGATGCGCCAGGAGGGGATGTCAGCGACCATGGCGACTCTGAAATTCAATACAAAGTGAGTCGTCCATGAAATCCGCTCCCCATTACGTTCCCCCGCATGACCTCCTCAAAGGCAAGTCGGTTCTGGTGACTGCTGCTGCTGGCGCCGGTATCGGTTTTGCCGTGGCCAAGCGCGCCGCCGAAGAGGGCTGCCGCGCCTTGTTCATCTCGGATGTCCACGAACGGCGCCTGCAGGAGGCCGTCGAAGCCATCCAGCGCGACACCGGTTTGCAAGCGGTGTTTGGTCTGCTTTGTGATGTGAGTCAGGAGGTGCAGGTTCAGGCGCTGGTGGACGCCGCCAATGAGCGCATGGGCGGCATCGATGTGCTGGTTAATAACGCCGGTCTGGGCACCAGCAAGCGCATTGTCGATATGGCTGATGACGAGTGGCACAAAGTGCTGGATGTCACCTTGACCGGCACTTTCCGCATGATGCGCGCTGCGCTCAAAGTGATGCAGCCGCGCGGGCAGGGCGTGATCGTCAACAATGCGTCGGTGCTGGGCTGGCGCGCTCAAACTGAGCAGGCCCATTACGCAGCCGCCAAAGCCGGTGTGATGGCGCTGACGCGCTGCGCCGCGATGGAGGCTGCCGAGTTTGGCGTGCGCATCAATGCGGTGGCGCCGTCCATTGCCATACATGCCTTTTTGAAGAAATCGGCTTCCGAGGAATTGCTCAACGAGTTGTCGGCCAAAGAAGCGTTTGGCCGGGGTGCCGAGCCGTGGGAGATTGCCAATGTGATGGTCTTCCTCGCCAGCGACTATTCCAGCTACATGACTGGCGAGGTGGTGTCGGTCAGCTCGCAGCACGCTTGAGGGCGCGCCGGCATGGCAACACAATTTGACTCCGTGGCCGCGGTGCTGGCTGCGGTAGAACACGATCTGGGTACAACCGACTGGATCGACATCAGCCAGGACCGCATCAACACTTTTGCAGATGCTACCGGCGACCACCAGTGGATTCATGTGGACCCCGAGCGGGCCAAGACCGGTCCCTTTGGTGCCTGTGTGGCGCATGGCTATCTGACGCTGTCGCTGGCCAATCTTTTTTTGCCGCAACTGGTCAGCTATGACCGCTTGAAGCTGGGCGTCAACTACGGCTGCGACAAAGTGCGTTTTCCCGCGCCCGTCAAGGTCGGCTCCCGCGTCCGTGGTCGGGGCCAGGTGATTGCGGCCGACGTGATCAAGGGCGATGGCGTGCAAGTCACCGTGCGCATCTCGCTCGAGATCGAGGGCCAAGACAAACCCGGTTGTGTGGTCGACACCATCAGCCGTCTGTATTTTGAATAAGGATTTTTCACCATGAATGAAGCAGTTATCGTCTCCACCGCCCGCACGCCTATCGGCAAAGCCTACCGCGGCGCTTTCAACGACACCGAGGCGCCCGTGCTGGGTGGTCATGTCATCCGCGCCGCGCTCGACAAGGCCGGTGTCGCTGGTCATGAGGTGGACGACGTGATCCTGGGCATTGCGGCCCAGCAGGGCACGCAAGGCTACAACCTGGGTCGCCTGTGTGGCTACACCGCTGGCTTGCCTGAAAGCGTGGGCGGCATGGTCATTGACCGCATGTGCGCCTCGGGCTTGATGAGCATTGCCACGGCCGCCAAAGGCATCATGACTGGTGAAATGGACATCGCCGTCGCAGGGGGGCTGGAGTCGATTTCTCTGGTACAGAATAAGCACAAAAACAGCTACCGTGCCCAGTCCAAGGCGGTGCTGGCGGCGGCGCCCACGGCCTACATCCAGATGATTGAAACGGCCGAGATTGTCAGTCGCCGCTATAACATCAGTCGCAGCGCGCAAGACGACTATGCGCTGCGCAGCCAGCAGCGAGTGGCTGCCGCCCAGGCGGCAGGTTTGTATGCCGACGAGATCGTGCCACTCACCACCAGCAAGCAGCTGTTCGACAAGGAAGGTAATGTCACCGGCAGCGAAGAAGTGACGCTGCGCCAGGACGAAGGCAACCGCGCCGACACCACACGGGAAAGCCTGACCAAGCTCAAACCAGTCTGGAAAAACGGCCAGTGGATTCCTGAAGGCGAGTTCATCACCGCCGGTAACGCCTCGCAGTTGTCGGATGGCGCTTCGGCCTCGGTGCTGATGAGCGCGACTGAGGCCAAGCGCCGTGGATTGACGGCACTGGGCACCTACCGCGGTGTTGCCGTGGCCGGCTGCGGCGCCGACGAGATGGGCATCGGCCCGGTATTTGCCATTCCCAAACTGCTGCAGCGCCATGGTTTGACGGTGATGGATATCGGCCTGTGGGAGCTCAACGAGGCTTTTGCCTGCCAGGTGATCCATTGCCGTGACACGCTGGGCATTGACGACGAACGTCTGAACGTCAACGGTGGCGCGATTGCAGTGGGTCACCCTTTTGGTATGTCCGGCGCACGCATGGTGGGCCATGCCTTGCTGGAAGGTCGCCGCCGTGGTGTGCGCTACGTGGTTGTGAGCATGTGCATTGGGGGAGGCATGGGTGCAGCCGGACTTTTTGAACTGAACTAATGCCAATTCCCTATTGTCTGAATGGCTTGAGGCCCCGAAACGTCAAACTTATATACTGTCAAGCCCATGACCATTCAGCCAGTTGAACCCTTTGTCACCCCGAAGCGATCTGCCACTTTGAGTACATCGACCGAAATATCTCTTGATCGCTTTAGCCGCATTCTCGACAAGATCTACGAGGCGGCGATGAACTCGAATAGTTGGCCGGATTGTCTGAAGGCCATTCGGAGTGAGTTGGCCGGGAACTTCGCCTCGCTGATCGTGCAACATGGCACGGCTGACGACATCGGGCTCATCGTTTCGAACTCAGAGGAAAGTCATGACCTGGGTCTGGGCAATCCGCTGATCATGTCCAGCCCCTTCACGGGCATGCCGCCAGACCGACTGGTCACGATCACCGATGTTCTGTCAGAAACGAAATGGCGTGAGTCCGCTTATTACCGTGACTGGTGCCAGTCGCGCAATGTGTTTCACGTCATGGCGGCGGACATTGGGACCATCAACGGAGGTGTTTACGGCTTTCGCGTCACGCGCCCGGAAACTGCGCCGCACTTCTCTGAGCAAGACCTTGATTTGGGTCGGCGTTTGCTCCCGCACATCAAGCGCGCCTTGAATCTGTACCTGTCGACACATCAGGACCGCAAGGTGATTTCGCTTTACAGCCATGCCATGGCGCAGTTGATGGTGGGTGTTTTTATCCTCGAC
>CAJAFJ010000584.1 GCA_903938955.1 uncultured beta proteobacterium
CAACCTTTTTCGCTCGAAACAAGAAAAAATACGAGCTTTGAACAAGACCGGGTTAAACGGCTTGGGCAAATAATCGTCAGCCCCATTTTCTATGCACTTGTAGGCGCGTTCCAAAGAACTGATGCCAGAAATAACAATGACCGACAAGGACTGCAAGGCGCTTTCGGCACGCAGGGTCAGCAAGACTTCAAGTCCATCCATTTCGGGCATTTCCATGTCAAGCAGCACCAGATCAAACCGCTCATCCTTGAGTCTTGCCAATGCTTTGGCGCCGTCATTTGCCAATGTGATGTTGCGAATGCCCAATGCAGCCAGCGACTCCGACAAAATCAGACGCAAGGTTCTGCTGTCGTCAACCACCAAGACTTTAAAGTTGGAAAAGTCATGTGCAGCCCCGGATGTGGGTGGCGAGAAGGGCGTACGCACGGTCTCGTCAGGCATGGGTAAAACAGCTGACTTTGCCGCGCTGCATCTGTTTGAATGCGGGATTGCCAACAATCGACTCGGTCGAACCAAGAATCAGCAAGCCATCGGGTTGCTGTAATTGCTTTTGAATGCGATCCAGAACTATTTTCTTGGTATTCGGTAGAAAATATATGAGCACATTGCGCAATAACACTAGATTAAATTTTGGATATTGCGGTGTGGATTGCAATAAATTGGACTGTATGAAACTGATGCGCGACCGAATGCTTGGAATGATCTGGTGGCGCTGGTTTTCAATTTTCACAAAGTACTTGCGCAGCAGGTTTGCATCCAGCCCGCGCGTTACTTCTGTGCTGGAGTAAATCCCTGCTCGCGCCTTGTCCAGCACGGCGGCGGAAATATCGGTCGCCTGTATGTAAACATCCCAGTCGGAGAGTTGCGGAAAATTCTCTTGCAGCAGTATGGCTAGGCTATAGGCTTCTTGCCCGGTGGATACGGCGGCACAGCATATGCGCAAGGTTTTAGTGCCCGCCTCACGGGCGATGATTTCTGGCAATATCGTCTGCGCCAGCGCGTCAAAAAACCACCGGTCACGGAAAAACATGGTTTCATGCGTGGTCAGGGCCTCAAACACTTGGTGGTGCATATAGCCAACCGGCGTGTACACCAACATCGAGATGAAATCGGTCACCGTGTTGTACTGGTGCTGTCGGGCCAAATCGGCCAAGCGGGACTCCACCAGGTATTGCTTGGTGGTGTCGAGGAAGATGCCAGTTCGCTCTTCGACCAATTTGTAGAACTGGCGGAATGTTTCGCTAGACATGGCGTGGGCGCGGAGTGGTTCTGCGGGTGCGCAATACCAATTCGTCGGCGATTTTGTCCAGTGGCAACACCAGATCTGCCAGACCTTGTTGACTTACAGCACCGGGCATTCCCCACACCACGCTACTTTCTTCGTCTTGCACGATGACCTGTCCATTGCGCGCCTTGACGTCTTGGCAGCCGCGCACGCCGTCATAGCCCATGCCGGTCAGTACGACCGCCAGCACTGCTTCGCCATAGACCTGCGCAGCTGATTGAAAAAGCACGTCCACCGAGGGCCGGCAAGAGTTTTGGGGTGCTTCCTGGTTCAGGCCCATGTAGACCCGTGCCGCTGAGCCGGTGACGACCATGTGCTGCCCGCCGGGGGCCATATAGGCCACCCCCGGGATCGGGATCTCGCCGTTGATCGGCTCTTTCACGGTCATGCTGCCGGACGCGGTAAGCCTTGCGGCCAGCAACGGCGTAAAGCTCGCAGGCATGTGTTGCACTATGTAAACGGGCACCGACAAGGGTACCGTGATCGCTGCAAACAGCTGTTTGAGCGCCATGGGTCCGCCGGTAGAGACGCCGATCACGATCGCTGCCACAGGCGCAGCCCTGCGCGGCAATTCGCTCATCGCGAAGATCGGTCTTGGTGCGGCCATCACGGGCGCGGTGCGCGCGGGGGCAGGGGGTGCTTCTATCGCCGCCCCCGGCGAAATTTCGCTGTTTTGTCTGCGCCGCACCGAGCGTTTGGCCAGGCCCACGATCTTCGGGATGAGCTCGTTTTCAAGCACCTGAAATGCCTGGTTC
>CAJAFJ010000585.1 GCA_903938955.1 uncultured beta proteobacterium
ACAACGCAAACCACACCAGCACGAGGCGGGCGATGAAGTGAGCGTTGCGCAAAATCTGCATGGGCGCGATTGTAGGGCGCTGCCCCACTTGACCTCTGTCAAAGACTTCACCCGGTGAGCAGCGCATGATGACCTTTCATTTCGACAAAGGCCGCCATCATGAGCTCGCATATCAGCCCCCTGTTCAAAGAACAATTACTCGCGCAGCGCGCCAGTCTGCTGGCGCAATTGGTCAACCTGCGCGGCGGCTCTGTCGGCCGCGCCGAAGCCTCGGCAGAACACTTTGCCCGCGCGGAAGATTCAGATGCGCAGGTCAACAGCGCCCGTGATCTGGAATTTGCGCTTGACGAGCGTGAAACCACGCAACTGCGCCAAGTGGATGCGGCGCTGGCGCGCATTGAAGCCGGCACCTATGGCCTGTGCATTGACTGCGGGGTGGAGATTCCGGCCGCTCGCCTGCACGCTGCACCAGAGGCGGTACGCTGCATTGCCTGCCAGGAAAAAGCCGAATAGACGGTCAAGTGGGCCTGCTATCCTGCGGGCATGAATTACACGTTTGCCTCAGCCACCATTTTGCTGATCCTGATCACCGACCCGATCGGCAACATTCCTATTTTTGCCAACGCGCTCAAACACGTGGCGCCCGAGCGTCGCCCGTGGGTGATTTTGCGCGAGGTGCTGATTGCCTTTGTGCTGCTGCTGACCTTCATGTTTGTCGGCGACAGTTTTCTGCGGGTGATGAATTTGAGCGAGTTATCGCTGCAAATTGGCGGCGGCGTGATTTTGTTTTTGATCGCGCTGCGCATGATTTTCCCACCCCCGCCAGGGCCGGAGACGAATGAAATCCACGCCGAGCCGCTGATCGTGCCGCTGGCCATTCCGGCGATTGCCGGGCCGTCGGCGCTGGCCACGGTATTGCTGCTGGTGTCGCAAGCGCCCGACCGCCGCATGGAGTGGATTGCCGCGCTGTGCGTCACCATGACGGTGAGCGCCGTGGTGCTGGTGCTGGCCGAGCGCATTCAGCGCGTCGCGGGCGACCGCTTTGTGGTGGCGCTGGAGCGCCTGATGGGTCTGGTGCTGGTGTCGGTCTCGATCGAGATGATGCTGCGCGGCATCAAGACCTTTGCCAAGCAACTGGCGGGGGCTTGAGCTTTGAGCCGCCATTGGCGGTCAATGAACGCTTAACTGCCGCCGACATGGAGCTGGTACTTCGCGCCATTCGAGAAAGTACAAGTTCCGGCCCCTTGATAAGGGGTATTCATTTGGTATTCACAGGACATATAGGCGCCTTTGGAACTGTAGGCGCTGGCCACGCCACGCCGATCCGAATTGGAAACACGCGTGGCCTCCCCGTTCAGCACCTCGCCCATGTAATTGACCTGGAACAGGCCTTTGCCGGTCATCAGGTTGGTCACGGTGCCGACCACGATGCCGGTCTGGGCCGCCAACTCGTTGGCGGGATAAAGTTTGGCACTGAGCACCTGGGATGTCGGGCCGACCTGCGCCCCAGGCATAGGTGCGCCCACGGGCGGGAGGGGGTAGGTCTGATACAACACGGAACCGTCGGGGCCCCGGACGGGCACCACATAGCAACCGGACACCATCGCAGCGCCTGCCACCAGCACCATCACCCATCGAATCTGTTTCATAGCGATCTCCTTGGAACGTTCCAGCCAGACACGGACTCCCCCCATGCCTGACCTGACGTTAAGACGACCGGTCAGCAGGACGGTTGCGCTTTATCAAGCGGCACGATTTCCTGGTCAATCGCGCCAAACAGACTCTTGCCGTCGCGCCCCTTCATCTCGATGCGGATGGTGTCGCCGTACTTCATGAAGCCGGTGGCGGGCTGGCCGTCCTGAATCGTTTCCATGGCGCGTTTCTCGGCAATGCAGCTATAGCCTTTGGGCCAGTCGGTGCGGCTTTTAGCCTGGCTACCCTGGTTGCTGACCGGGCCGGAGCCAATGATGGACCCGGCGCGCAGGTTGCGGGTTTTACACAGGTGGGCCATCAACTGGCCGAAGTGAAAGCTCATCTCTGGCCCGGTCTCGCACAGGCCGACCTTGCGGCCGTTCCAGGTGCTTTGCAGCAGGAGGCTCAAGCGGCCCTTGTCCCAGGTATCGCCCAACTCGTCCAGCGTCACGGCCACCGGGCTGAAAGCGGTAGTGGGTTGGCTCTGTAAGCCCCCGGCACCCCGGGCCGGCTCCGCCGACATCAAGTGGCGTAAGCGCACATCGTTGGCCAGCATCACCAATCGAACGCCATCCAGCGCCTGCGCGGCTGTGGCGCCCATGCGCACATCACTGGTGATGACCGCCAAGCCGGCAGAAAAGTCAATGCCATAGGCTTCGCTGGCACACACCACGTCGTCGCACGGGCCGAGAAAGTCGTCGCTGGCGCCCTGGACCAACCGCGGGTCGGTGTTCAAACTGGCAGGCGCCTCCTCACCGCGCGCCTGATGCAGCAGCACGTCATGATTGACATAAGCGGCCCCTTGCACCCACTGGAAAGCGCGCGGCAAGGGCGCCATGCATTGCTGGGGGTCAAA
>CAJAFJ010000586.1 GCA_903938955.1 uncultured beta proteobacterium
CACATTGATTTTTCACAATTTGCTCACGGCAATGCAGTTGCGTGCCGACCAACCCGGAGTCAATCCATGAAAACCAAATCCATTTTCAACTTGCCTTTCAGTCGTGCCATAGGCATGACCCTGTGTGCCGCTGCACTAACCGCGTGCTGTGGCCTGTCGGCGCAGACCACCGAAGGCAACGGCGGCCCACCCAAGCCACCCGCAGAAGCACTGGCCTCGTGCAAGACGCTTAGCAGCGGAACTGATTGCAGCTTCACCTCGCCGCAAGGAACGGTGACTGGAACGTGCTGGGCCCCTGAGGGCAAGCCACTGGCATGCAAGCCCAAAAATGCGCCGGCAGGTGCACCCATGCCTCCCAAGCAGTAACGGCCTTTAGCTTCTAGTAAATCGCACGGAAGGACACACAAATCATGGTCTCACCCATCTCCAATGCCAGCGGCAAAGTGGCAATGCCACCCCCACCAAGGCCCGAAGACGCGTTTAAAAAAATTGACAGCAGCAACAAGGGATTCATTACCGAATCTGAATTGGCATCCGCCATCGTTCAGTTTTCCCCCGAAGGAGTCAGCCTGTCACAGGCAGATGCCCAAGCGGTTGCCAAAGATGCGTTCTCCAATATGGACGCCAACGCAGACGGCAAAGTGACCAGTAGCGAGTTCACGGCAGCAGCACCCAAAGATTCACCAAACGGCGGCGCACCAGGCGGGAGACCATCCGGCCCTCCGCCCGGCCCTCCACCGGGCGGTGGCGCTGGCAGTCAAGGCGGGGCGAAAGGTGCGTCCGGATCAAACTCCAGCCAAAGCTATGACCCGGCCGACACCAATAAAGACGGCACGGTCAGTGAACTCGAGCGCCTAGCTTATGCCAGCAAAACCCAAGCTTCAAATGCGGCAGACAGCAGCATGACGACACCTAAGTAAATGACCCGGAACCTCCCCATGCCCCGTTACATTTCTACTACTCTGGCGATTGCGTGCGCTGCCGTCATGACTTTGAGTGCCTGCGGTGGTGGCGGTTCCGCCGCAACCACCACCGCCACGGCGAGCACCGGTACAAACTACAGCACTAGCGGTGTGCTCTGCAGCTACAGCACCAGTGTCCCGTACACCAGCGCGACTTTGAACACCTCCGCCACAGCAGCCTGGTCGTGCAGCAGCACATTGCGTTCCCTCACGGCCAATGGCCTTCCGGATCACGTTATCGGCACGTTTCCCAACGCCGATAACCCCAACACCATCACGGCGCAAGCCATATCGGCCTCCGTGACCGTGGCACCGACCAAGACATCGGTGATCACAGCCCGCAGCGGCCCCATGGATAAGCCCGGGATGGCCTTAAATGGCATCGTCTTTGATCCGGGAACTGCCGGCACCTGCGACAACACGGGCGCAGTCTGCGACCTGGGACAGGGTACGGGCGCCTGGAATATTGAGGCCCTGGGTCAGAGCTCTTTCCGTTTTGGAACCGACAACAACAACGCGCACGTGCAGCCCCAGGGCACCTACCACTACCACGGCATTCCTGAAGGGTTTGTCACCAAGCTCAACAAAGGCAATGCGATGAGCCTCATCGGCTGGGCGGCGGATGGCTTCCCGATCTATGC
>CAJAFJ010000587.1 GCA_903938955.1 uncultured beta proteobacterium
CACTGCCGTTCATTTTTGGCGCGCTCAAGGTCAACGCCACGCTAGCGCTCATTGGTGCCATCGTGGCTGAGTTTTTTGGTTCGCCCACATCGGGCCTTGGTTTTCGCATTTCTACCGAAGCGGCACGCATGAACATGCCGCTGGTATGGGGTGCGATTGTGGTGGCAGCGGTGACCGGTTCGGTGGCCTATGCCTTGTTGGTGGCGCTGGAGCGCCGTGCTGCGTTTTGGCATCCTTCCGTTCGGGAAGGTGCTTAATTTGTGTGTGTTGATTTTTTAACCCTGAAGGAGCCTTTCATGATTCGTTCTTCCAAGTTCACCAAAACGCTGTTGGCGACGGTGATTGCCATCGGTGGCATGGCCGCTGGTACCGGGGCCATAGCCCAAGACAAAGTGACCGTGCAGCTCAAGTGGGTGCCACAGGCCCAGTTTGCCGGCTACTACATGGCCGCCGCCAAGGGCTACTACAAGGCCGAAGGCCTGGACGTCACCATCAAACCCGGCGGCCCTGACATTGCCCCCACCCAGGTGCTGGCTGGCAAGCAGGCCGACATCGTGGTGGACTGGATGCCCTCCGCACTGGCATCGCGCGAAGCCGGCGTTCCGTTGGTAAACGTGGCACAAATCTACAACCAGTCTGGCCTGATGCTTACCTGCAAAAAGTCCAGTGGTGTGACCACCCCCAAAGACTTCAAGGGCAAGACCCTGGGCGTCTGGTACGGCGGCAACGAATACCCCTTTCTCAACTGGATGAACAAGCTCGGCCTGAAGACCGACTCCGACATCAAGATCCTCAAGCAAGGTTTCAACGTCGACCCCCTGCTGCAGAACCAGGCGGCCTGCATCTCCACCATGATTTACAACGAGTACTGGCAAGTCGAGGACGCCGGTGTGAAGGAAAAAGACCTGGTCACCTTCTTCTATGAAAAAGAAGGCGTGTCCACGCTGGAAGACGGCCTCTACGTGCTGGAACCCAACCTGAAAGACCCGGCCTTTGTCGCGCGCATGGGCAAGTTCCTGAAAGCCACGCTCAAGGGCTGGGACGCAGCAGTGAAAGACCCCGAAGGTGCAGCCAAGGCCGTGCTGGCCGCCGACACCCATGCGGTGTGGGAAGCAGCCCAGTAGTAAGTGATGAACGAGCGGATGACTTTGTCAGCAAAAGCCGCTCAAACCTCCGGGCGTGTGAAACGCCCGGAGTCCCCCTCCAAGGGCCTGATTCGCCAGACGAATGAGGCCCTTATTTTGTTGGCCGCCGAAAAAGTGTTTGCGCGCGCCGGTTTCGGCGGTGCCACCATGGCTGCCATCTCCGAGGGCAGCGGCCTACCCAAGGCCAATCTGCATTACTACTTCGGCAGCAAGGACGTGCTGTACCGCGCAGTGCTCGCCCGCATATTGAACGACTGGCTGGTGCCCACACATGGCATCACGAAAGACGCGGAACCGCGCGCCGCATTGGAACAATACATACGCGCCAAGATGGCGCTGTCGGCCGAGCGGCCCGATGGCTCCAAGGTGTTTGCCAACGAGCTGCTGCACGGCGCGCCGGTGGTCAAAGAACTCTTGAACACCGAACTGCGCCAACTCGTCATCGACAAGGCTGCCGTGGTCCAGGGCTGGATAGACGCCGGGCGCATGGCCCCGGTGGATGCCACCCACCTGTTCTTCACCATCTGGGCCGCCACGCAAACCTACGCCGACTTTGATGCGCAGGTCTGCGCCGTGCTGGGCACGGATTTGCTGGGCCCCAAGGACTACGCGCGCGCCACCGAGCATGTGGTGGTGCTGATCCTGCGCGGCTGCGGTTTGTAGCCGCTTTCACCCCCTATGGAGACAGCTTGGACAGGACGCAAATATGAACCCAGGGTTTCATATTTTTTGGGTGTTTGACCCGGCTTCCTGGCCGCCCTACATTGCCTGCAAGACCTCAAAGCCTTGAGGTTAAAGAGCTATTGCGGCAGCACGCGCCAGTGGCTGCAGCGGCAGGGGAAATATCGATGCAACAAGAATCCATGCGGGTCATTTTGGGCAGAAGCCATCTCAGCGCATTTGTCACTGCGCCCAAGGCCGTCCAGGTGCTGGGCATTGTCCGCCTGGGCATGGAATTTGGCCTGCTGGCCCTGGACCGGGCAGGTAGCTATGTGCGGGTCAATGGTTCGCAGTTTGTGACGCTGGATCTGGATCTGGTGGAGCGGGCGATACGCAATGCCGCAGTCGATACCCGGGAAACGGTGCCCGGTTTGCCCCCCATTGTCTGCCCCAGGCCAGCACCTACGGTGGTGGTTCGCAAAACCCGCCGGGTACTGTGCGGCCCCAGCCGCGCGGCTGCGCTTACGGGCTGAGCGGGGCGCCTTCGCGTTGCCAGAGTTCGTGGGCAATCGTCTGCAGCCTGGCAAAGTCAACCGGTTTGCCCATCACGTGTACGCGCGCAGGCAGGCCCCCGTGGGCGTCAATTTCCGGGCCCGGCAGGCCCGAGATCACCACAATGCCCATTTCCTTGAAGCGTTGAATTTCGCAGAGGCCGCGCACGATATTGAAGCCGTTGACGCCCGGCAGGCGCAGGTCGCAGACCAGCATGCGGGGGCGCACCTCGCCCACCAGAACCAGGCCTTCGTAGCCGTTGGGTGCGACATAGACCGTGACCGGGAAGGGCCAGCGGCTGATGTGAGCCCGGTATAGCTGGACCAGGCTGGCATCGTCCTCGACGATTACCAGCGGCATGGAATAGGGTGCAGCATCCTGTTCTGTTTTGTCCTGCTGCGCCTTCAGTACATCCAGCGCCGAGGAACGCAGAATGCGACGGTGGCCGCCTTCTGTTTTCCAGCTGCTGAGCAGGCCGCGTTCTACCCAGTGTTGCGCCGTGCGCACGGAAACATTCAGCAACTTGGCAGCTTCACGCGTTGTCAGATAGTTGGACATGTATGTTGGGTTTAACTTGGCAAGTGCCAGCCTTTTCACCCCCGGGCCGACACCTTGCCAAGCCATCATACAAGTGATATCGCGACCTTAACCGAACAGGGTGCTGCGCGCTGCATCGGTAATGGCCACCACGCAGGGATGGCTGATGCGTTTTTCCACCGAGACGGCATAAAACTCCTCGCGCAGTTCCTCGCTGCGGCCAATCACCTCCACACCAAACTGCTGCGCAGTGTCCGCTTCCATCACGCTGGGTGCCATGAAGACGCCGCGCCCTTCTCGTCCAAAGGCGGTCATCAGCGCGCCATCATCAAATTCACCAACGATGCGCACCTGCAAGCCGTGGCGCGTCAGCCAGCCTTCGAGCTGCTGGCGCACGGAAGCCTGGGCGCCGGGTATCAGCAGCGGCTGGCCGTTCAGGCAATGCGGAAAGTCTCCCTGCAACTGTCGCTTGAGCGCATGGGTGCAGAAGAAGCTCATGGCAGTGCCGCCCAGCGGGTGGTTGAAGG
>CAJAFJ010000588.1 GCA_903938955.1 uncultured beta proteobacterium
CATGAGCCTCACAGCCGGCAATCACCACGGTGTTGCGCGCATCTGGGTTGGTCGCGGGCTTTTGCAGGTGCTTGGGCAAGCTGCGGGCATTGCCACCCTGCGGTTTGGCGGGTGGGCGCAACCATTCGCCCAAACCTTCTTCGACAGCGCTGAAATGCATCTTGCTCAAGGTCTGGTCGCAAAGGGCCTTGATCTCGGCCGCGTTCTCGCCCAAACGGGACGGATTTTGCTCTGTGCCCCACACGGGCACCGCCATCAATCGGGCCAACTGCCCCAGACGCACGGCGTTGGCGACCACCAGGGCACCTTCAAAAATAACGGGCATCAAGCGAGATTGGTAGTCCACCAGGACGAGTTGGGATTGATCAGCATCGAGCAACATGGCAAGCTTTCAGGAAGAATAAAGTCAATTGGGCAAGTGGCTGATTAAACCGCAGCTGACCGGCAAATTTGTGGTTTTTGTCGCGGCACTTATACTGCGCCCATGCAAATTTTGTTGAGAATACTGACGGCACTGCTATTTGCCTGCTTATTTACTGCCCCTGTTCAGGCCGCCCCATCGTCTTCGGCAGATGAAATGGACGTGCTTTTGACCGACAAAGGCCTGATGGCAAAAATTGAACACGTGCGCCAAACTGTGGGGGAAAAAACCTCTTCATTGGTCTACACCGCCATGGGCTTTTTGGGCGTTCCTTACCGCCGTGGCGGCAACTCGGTTGATTCCGGCTTTGATTGCAGCGGGTTTGTGCGCGCCACATATGAGCAAACCCTGGGCCTACTCCTGCCGCGCAAAGCCGAACAACAAGCTGCTGCCACCGAAAAAATTGACCGCTCCGACTTGAAGCCGGGTGATTTGGTGTTTTTCAACACCATGCGAAAGGCGTTCAGCCACGTAGGTATTTATGTCGGCGAAGGCAAATTCATCCACGCTCCCAAACCGGGTAGTGAAGTACGCGTGGAAGACATGGGAATTTCGTACTGGAAAAGCCGATTTGACGGTGCCCGCCGGGTGCTGACTTCTCAGCCTGAGACCCCTGCGGTCCAAAGTACACCCGCGACAGAATCTGTCTTGCGCTGATTCATACGCCCTTTGCCAGGGCTTTTTTCAAGATAGTCCATGCCGCGTTTAACCTCGCCCTCCAAAGATGAAATAGCCGGGCTGGAACCCCTGGCCAGACTCGGGCTTGACCGCATCGTCGTCGTATCAACCCGTCAAGAAGCTGATCTGGCGCTCAAGGCGCTTGAAACCCACCGCGTGCTGGGTTTCGACACCGAATCAAAACCCACTTTTGTCCGCGACGAAGTCTCCGCCGGGCCACACGTGGTTCAGTTTTCAACCCTGCAGACGGCGTATATTTTCCAGATGCATGATGAAGGCTGTCGTGAAGCTGCCTCGGCGCTGATGGTCTCACTGCGCATTGCCAAGGTGGGCTTCGGACTGGCCGGTGACCACATGCAAATCATGCGCACCCTGGGTGTGCGTCCGCAAAACGTACTGGATCTCAATGAGATCTTCAGAGAAAAAGGCTACATCAAAGAGCTGGGTGTACGGGGTGCGGTGGCCGTGATGTTCAACCGGCGATTTATGAAGTCCAAAAAAGCGACCACTTCCAACTGGTCCAACCGCCAGCTCACCGAAAGCCAGATCATTTACTCGGCCAACGATGCCTGGGCCGCCATCAAGGTATTTGATGCACTCGGCAGCCGATGAAACCCTGCGCGCCGGTCGATATTGTTTACCTGTGGGTTAACGGAAATCCGTCGTGCTTTGAGCACCGTTCGCCTGGGGCAGACAACGAAGCGGCTTCGGTCCCCGAACAGAATGGTATGGTCAGCGCATGAAAACACAAATTGATCACTTAGTCGTCATTGCAAAAACATTGGAACAGGGCGTGCAGTGGTGCGAAGCCACCCTAGGCATCACACCCGGCGTCGGCGTTGAGCACGCGCAGCAGGGCACGCACAACCGCCTGTTCAAAATTGCCACGCCGGCCAATCCTCTGGCCTACCTAGAAATTATTGCCATCAACCCCAGCGCCAAACGGCCCGCCAATGCGTCGGCCCAGCGTTGGTTTGACATGGACGATGCGGCGCTGCAAGCTGCGGTAGCGATTGCGCCGCGTCTGGTGCATTTTGTTGCCCATACCGATGACATTCAGGCTGCCCGCAATGCCTTGAAAGTACAAGGCATTGACCGCGGCCCGGCGGTGCATGACAAACGCCATTCACGCCGTGGCGTCTTGCAATGGCAAATGACGGTGCGTGAAGATGGTCAGCGCCTGTTTGATGGCGCACTGCCCAGCCTGATTCAATGGGGCAAACCAGATGCAGCCGAGCCTCTGCGCCTGCACCCCAGAAACAGCTTGCCACGCTCGGGCGTCACGCTGCAAAGCATGACCATCACGCACCCGACCGCCAGCAAGCTGCAAACGGCGTTTGAAACCATCGGCCTCACAGGTATTCCCCTGGAAACCGGCCCGGCCTGCATTACCGTGACCCTGAATACACCCAAAGGCATCGTCGAACTGAACAGCCTGGGGGTTTAGGCCAAATCTTCGATAACCCTTTTTATTATCGAAGATTTAGCTTTTAAAAATAGAAAAACCCAAGCCTGTGAAAGCTTGGGCTGGCAGCGCAAGGGCGGCAAAGCGTCGCTTACGCAGCCTGCACTTCACCCGTCTCGCAACGGGTCAACGCCAGACGATTGATACCGCTCAGTACCGCCTTGAGCGACGCGGTGACGATGTTGGTGTCAATACCCACACCGTAGCACTCACGCCCGCCGGCCGGATGCGTCAGCTCCACAAAAGCGCAGGCCTGCGCATTACCGCCCTCCCCGCTAGGACTGGTGGCGCGCTCCTCAAAACTACGCACCTGAACGCTGATACCGACGCCCCGCAAGGCGTGAACTGCCGCGTCGATGGGGCCATTGCCTTCTCCAGTCAACAAATGCGGCACGCCATCGACCTCCACCGCCAGGCGAATGCCCTGGGCGGCGCCGTGCTCAAACAAATGGTGCTCGACGTAGCGCACCGGGCGATCACATTCAAGGTAGGTGCGCGAAAAGAGCTGCCAAATGTCAGCGCTGCTCATCTCAACACCCTGGCTGTCAGCGTGCCGTTGCACCTCGCCCGAGAACTCTACCTGCAAGCGCCGTGGCATGACGATGCCGTACCCGGTTTCCAGCAAGTAGGCCACGCCACCTTTACCCGACTGGCTGTTGATGCGGATGATGGAGTCATAGCTGCGTCCGACGTCAGCCGGGTCGATCGGCAGATAAGGCACGTTCCAGAGGGCGTCCGACTGCTGGGCGGCAAAGCCCTTCTTGATCGCATCCTGATGCGAACCAGAAAAAGCGGTGAATACCAAGTCGCCCACATAAGGGTGGCGCGGGTGAATCGGCAAACGCGTGCAGTACTCGGTGGTACGGGCAATCGCGTTGATGTCCGAAAAGTCCAGATTGGAGACCACGCCCTGCGTGTGCATATTAAGTGCCAGCGTCACCAAATCCACATTACCGGTGCGCTCGCCATTGCCAAACAGGCAGCCCTCCACCCGATCCGCACCGGCCATCAGGCCCAACTCGGCGGCCGCCACGGCCGTGCCCCGGTCGTTGTGCGGGTGCAGGCTGATGATGACGCTATCGCGACGGGCCAAATGGCGATGCATCCACTCAATCTGGTCGGCATAAATGTTGGGCGTGGCAATTTCGACCGTGGTTGGCAGGTTGAGGATGACCTTGTTGTCTGGCGTGGCGCCCCAGGCGGCGGTGACGGCGTCGCACACTTCCAGCGCAAAGTCGAGTTCGGTGGCGGTGAACGTCTCGGGGCTGTATTGCAGCACCCATTCGGTTTCAGGCTGCTCACTGGCAAGTTGCTTGATCAACTGGACCGCCTCGACCGCCATCTGAATGACTTCAGGTTTGTCCATGCCAAACACGGTTTCACGGAACGGTTTTGACGTGGCGTTGTAGACGTGGACGATGGCGCGGCGTGCACCCTTCAAAGACTCCATGGTGCGTCGCACCAGATGTTCACGCGCCTGCGTCAGCACCTCAATCGTCACGTCGTTTGGAATGTGCCCGCCCTCGATCAGCTCACGGACAAAGCCGAACTCGGTGTCGGAGGCGGAAGGAAACGCAACTTCGATTTCCTTGAAACCAATCTCACACAGCGTGTTGAACATGCGCATCTTGCGTTCGGCGTTCATCGGCTCAAACAGCGCCTGGTTGCCGTCGCGCAGGTCGGTGCTCATCCAGATCGGCGCGGTGGTGATGGTGCGGCTGGGCCACTGGCGGTCCAGCAAGCCGACGGCGGGGAAGGCTTGGTACTTGGCGGCGGGTTGATTCGACATGCTGGCGACTCCTGAAAGGCAAGGCTATTGATACAAGCCTTATCTTAGCCACGGTGAAGCAACATTAGATTGCGTAGTTGATACGTTATCTGTTAATTATTGGCATTAATTTATACGATTAAATTAATTACAGCAATTTAATGCCTTACCCATCAAATAAAAGGCAATTCAACCCAACAGGAAAATACAGCTTTGATCATGGCGCGTTACCGAGCAGCATCTGCACCCGGCTTCGCAACACCTCCGGCTGCTGCTCAATCCCTGCCACCGCCAAGCCCACATTCAAACCCACCGGGCTGAACAGACCGCGTCGCAAAGGCCGCACCATCGCACCGCCCTGCTCCACCCGGCTGAAACAGGAGCCCCACAGATTGGTCAGCGCCATCGGGATCACCGGCACGCTCAAGCTCTGCTCGCGGGTATCGTCAAGAATCTTCATGCTCCCACCTTTAAACGCTTGCAGCATGCCGTCTTGGGTCATGCCGCCTTCGGGGAAGATGGCCAGTAGTTCGCCCTCTTGCAATACTTGGTTGGCGAGTTCAAAAGCGGCGTCATAGGCGGCGGGGTCTTCGGCCCGTGGTGCCATCGGAATCGCCTTGGCCAACCGGAACAACCAGCCCAACACCGGCACCTGAAAGATGCGGTGATCCATCAAAAAACGAATCGGGCGCGGGCTGGCGGCCATGAGCAACACGGCATCGACAAAGCTGACGTGGTTGCACACCAGAATCGCCGCGCCCTGGGTCGGAATGTTTTCGCCGCCCTGCACCTTGAAGCGGTAAACACCATGCGACAGCACCCAGGCCACAAACCGCAACAAATACTCGGGCACCAGCAGAAATACATAGGCCGCCATCACCAGATTGGCCAGGGCGGTGAATAGAAAAATCTGTGGAATGGTGAAGCCACTTTTAAGCAAGGCACCGGCAATCACCGAGCTGGCAATCATGAACAGGGCATTCAGAATGTTGTTGGCCGCGATGATGCGGGCGCGGTGCGTCGGTTGGCTGCGCAGCTGGATCAACGCATACATCGGCACGCTGTACAAACCGGCAAACAGGCTCAGCAAGGCCAGGTCAGCCATCACGCGCCAATGCGCAGTTTGAGCCAAAAACGCGCTCAGGCCCATCACCTCCGACGCGGGCAGACTGCGGGTGGCAAAGTACAGGTCCACAGCAAACACACTCATGCCAATGGCGCCCAGCGGCACCAGGCCGATCTCGACATGGCGGCGGCTCAACATTTCGCACAGCAGTGAGCCGGTGCCAATACCGATCGAAAACACCACCAGCAGCAGCGAGGCAACCTGCTCATCGCCGTGCAACACCTCTTTGGCCAGACTGGGGAACTGGCTCAAAAACACCGCCCCAAAAAACCACATCCAGCTGATCCCCAGCAGCGAGCGAAACACCACGAGGTTGCCATGCGCCAGCTTGAGGTTGCGCCAGGTTTCACTGACCGGGTTCCAGTTGATCTTGAGGCCGGGGTCGATGGCAGGCACTGTGGGGATATAACCGGCAATGCCCCGCCCGGCCAGGGCCACGAGCACGCAGGCGATCGCCACATTGCGATGCCCCACCTCAGGCATGGCCACCAGCACGCCGCCCAGCACATTGCCCAGCAAAATGGCCACAAAGGTCCCCATTTCCACCATGCCGTTGCCGCCAGTCAGTTCCTGCTCGGACAGCACTTGTGGCAGGTAAGCGAACTTGACCGGGCCGAACAGCGTGGAATGCAGGCCCATTAAAAACGTGCAGGCCAACAGCACCAGCACCTGGTTGGCGTAGAAGCCATAGGCCGCGAGCAGCATGATGGCGATTTCGAGGTTTTTGACAAACCGGATCATCGCCGTCTTGTCGTATTTGTCGGTGAGCTGGCCGCTGGTGGCCGAAAACAGCAAAAACGGCAGAATAAACAGCGCCCCAATCACCAACCCGGCCAAGGCCGGTGGCAGCCAGCCGACGCTCAGCTGGTAAGTCACCATCACCGTGAAGGCGAACTTGAACACGTTGTCATTGGCCGCGCCCGAAAACTGGGTCCAGAAGAAAGGACCAAACCGGCGTTGGCGCAGCAAGGCGAACTGGTTGGGGCGGGCCTGATGCGCAGGCGTAGCGTTATCAGGCGGATTTAGATTCGGTGATGTCATGGGTCTCATCATTCATATTGAGGGGCGGCGCTTGAGGCTCGAACGTTGTCAATGGCGCAAGTTCGGGTCTGGCGCAACGTGTCTTGAGCGGCATTGTGCATGACAACCATGACGCGCCTGGGCGATGGTCGCAGCCCCTGGCCGGGCTATGATCCCCGGCATTAATTGAGGGATGACGGATGCTGAATGGCCTGTGGCTTGGATTTTTTGTGGTCGCCACGCTATCGGCGCTTTCGCGCTGGCTATTGGGCGGCGATCCGACGGTGTTTGCGGCGATGGTCGAGAGCCTGTTTGCCATGGCCAAGTTGTCGGTCGAAGTGATGGTGATCCTGTTCGGCACCCTGACTTTGTGGCTGGGCTTTTTGCGCATTGCCGAACGCGCCGGGCTGGTGGACTGGCTGGCGCGGCTGCTAGGGCCACTGTTTGCCCGGCTCATGCCGGAAGTGCCACGCGGCCACCCGGCCCTCGGACTCATTACGCTGAACTTTGCTGCCAACGCCCTCGGGCTGGACAACGCCGCCACCCCGATTGGCCTGAAGGCCATGAAGGCCTTGCAGACGCTCAACCCCAGCACCACCACGGCCAGCAACGCGCAGATATTGTTTCTGGTGCTGAATGCCTCATCGCTGACCCTGCTGCCGGTGAGCATCTTCATGTACCGCGCCCAACAGGGGGCCGCCGATCCGACCCTGGTGTTCTTGCCGATTCTGCTGGCCACCAGCGCCTCCACCCTGGCTGGGCTGTTGTCGGTGGCCTTTATGCAGCGGCTGAAACTGGGGGACCCGGTGGTGCTGGGCTACCTGATTCCCGGCGCGCTGCTGCTGGGCGGCGGCATGGCCTTGCTGGCCGGCTTGTCGGCCACCGCGCTGGCCACACTGTCGTCACTCATGGGTAACCTGACGCTGTTTGGTTTGATTCTGCTGTTTCTACTGGTCGGTGCTTTGAGGAAAGTGCCGGTGTACGAGGCCTTTATCGAGGGCGCCAAGGAAGGTTTCGAGGTCGCCAAAAATCTGCTGCCGTATCTGGTGGCGATGTTGTGTGCCGTTGGCGTGTTGCGCACCTCGGGCGCCTTGGGTTTCGGTCTGGACGGCATTCGCACGCTGGTCGAATGGACCGGTTGGGACGCGCGTTTTGTCGATGCCTTGCCGACCGCGCTGGTCAAGCCATTTTCCGGCAGTGCAGCACGCGCGATGTTGATTGAGACCATGCAGAGCCAGGGCGTGGACAGCTTCCCGGCCCTGCTGGCGGCCACCATGCAAGGCAGCACAGAAACCACCTTCTACGTGCTGGCGGTGTACTTCGGCTCGGTCGGCATCCAGCGGGCGCGCCATGCCGTGGGCTGCGCGCTGCTGGCCGATTTGTCCGGCGTGCTGGCGTCCATCGGTGTGTGCTACTGGTTCTTCGGCTGAGTCACCCGCATGGGTTGGCATGAATGGCCCGGTCATTTATTAAACAATAAATACCTTTCAATAAAAATTCAGAATCATTCATTGCTGCGCGAGCAACCAATGCGGCGGGGCAACGATCATCGCCTCGGCATCGGCCGCGTTGAGCGGCTTGGCGAAGTAATAGCCTTGCCCATATTCCACCTGCAGCGCACGCAGTTGGGCCAGTTGCACCGCGTTCTCAACCCCCTCGGCGATGATGTCCATATTCAGGGTATGGGCCAGGGTGACGATGCTCTGGATGATGTCGGCACTCTTGCGGTCCACGTCCATGCGGCGCACAAAAGAAGCATCAATCTTCAGCGTGTTGAGCGGAAAACGATACAGGTAGGAGAGCGACGAATAGCCGGTGCCGAAGTCGTCCATCAGCAGTTTGACCCCCAGGGCACTCAAATTTTGCAGCACCAGGGCCGCCTCTTCGGCGTGCGCCATGATCACGGTTTCGGTCACTTCGAGCTTGAGACTATTGATATCAAGGCCGGTCTCCGCCAGCACCGCCTCAATCTGCAACAGCAGATCGGGCTCGGCAAACTGCCGCCCGGCGAGGTTGACGCTGATCTGCATCGGCGGGTGTTCCGGATAGCGCAGCTGCCAGCTTCGCATTTGGCGGCAGGCCTCGGCCAGCACCCAGCGCCCGATGGACACAATGAGACCAGTTTCCTCTGTCAGTGGAATGAATTCACTTGGCGGCACCAGGCTACCGTCGGGACGGCGCATGCGCACAAGGGCTTCAAAGCCCGTCAGTTGGCCTGTTTGCAGCGAAACCACCGGCTGGTAATAAACCAGAAATTCTTCACCACGGGCCACCGCCTGATGCAGCTCGGTTTCCATTTTGAGCAGGGACACGACGCGCTCACGCATGTTGGCGGCGAACAGCTCGATACCTGCGCCACCGCGCCGCTCGGCGTTGTGGGTCGCAGTTTCGGCATCGCGCAGGCAGTCTCCAGGGTCGGCGTAGCCCGGCCAGCCAAGGGCGATGCCGATGCTGGCGGTGGTGAACAATTCATGCCCATCAAGGTTGAAGCCCGTCACCAGCGCAACCTGAAGCTGGTTGGCAAACCGTGTGGCTTTGTTGGCATCCATGGCTTCATCCACCAGGATGGCAAAGCTCTCGCCGCCGACGCGGGCCAGCGTGTCAGCCGGACTCAGACCCGTGCCCAGGCGTTGCGCGACGGCAATCAGCAGCTGCTCGCCCACGGCGGCGCCCAGACTGTCCGTGATCGGCTGAAAGCGATCCAGGGTGAGAAAAATAAGTGCAAAACCGTGCCCGGATTCGAGCCGGAGCCGGTCCAGTGCATCACCGATCCGCGACAGCAGCAGCGCACGATTGGGCAGGCCGGTCAGGCTGTCGCGCAACAGCTGCTCCTCCACCACCGAGGCCAACATCACCCGCGCCGAGGCGCTGCCAATGACGCCCGCCAGTTGTGCCTCGCAGTGACGGGAAAATTCAGCATCAATTTCCTGCGGCCACTCCAGGCCGCGCTGGCGGGCATAGACAACAAAAACCTGGTGGGCATTATCAGGACCGAGAAAACGGGCCATCAGCGCATACAAATCCAGCAGCGAGCCGCTGGCGCGCCAGATACGCTCGGCGCCGCGATCATGCTTGAAGACATCGACAAACAGCGCCGCCTGGGTCTGCTCTACGGCAGTTTGCCCGGTCATGATCGACACCGCCAGGTAGAGGCCGACATTGGCCAGCATGCTCCAGAGCATGGCGTGGCTGATGTCATCCAGCCCCTCCAGGCCAAAGAGGGCCAGCGGGCGCAGCAGCGCAATGGCAAATGGCCCCTGTTCGAGTAGTTCCATCGGCAACCAGCCGGAGCGGGCAAAGGCCGGCAGCACCAGGGTGTAGGCCCACACCAGAAAACCGGCGCCCAGCCCGGCCAGCGCCCCGCGGCAGGTGCCGCCTTTCCAGTACAGGCCGCCAAGCAGCACCGGCCCGAACTGGGCGACGGCAGCAAAAGAAATCAGGCCGATCTCAACCAGCGCATAGGCCTCGCCCGCCAGCCGGTAATAGGCGTAGCCGAGCAGCATGCCGAGCACGATGGTGACGCGCCGGATGGCGAGCAGCAGGCCGGAGAGATCAGTCCGCTCGGTCAGCCTTAGCACCTTGACGCGCAGCAGCACCGGCATCACCAGATCGTTGCAGACCATGGTTGACAGGGCAATGGTCTCGACGATCACCATACCGGTGGCCGCCGAGAAGCCCCCTATAAAGACCAGCAGCGCCAGCGCCGGCTGATGTGCCGCCATCGGCAGGATAAGCACAAAGTTGTCGGGATTGACGGTCCCGTCGAATTGCATCAAACCGCCGAAGGCTATGGGTAAAACGAACAGGTTGAACAGAAGCAGGTAAAGCGGAAAGAGCCAGATCGCCTTGTTCAGGTGCGCCTCGTCAACGTTTTCAACCACCGCCACCTGAAACTGCCGGGGCAGAAACATGATGGCCATCATGCCAAGGAAAGCCAGCGAAAAGAGCGAGGCCCAACTGCGATAAACATCCACCGAACCGCCCCCGATGGTGAAGATTGCGGCGATGCGCGGCACAAGCGCGGCCTTCGCAAACAGATCATTGATGCCGTCGTACAGCCCCCAGGTCACAAAACTGCCAATGGCCAGAAAGGCCAGCAACTTGACCAGCGACTCAAAGGCGATGGCCGCAACCAGACCCTCGTGGCGCTCGGCCGTGTCGAGCTTGCGGGCACCAAACACGATGCTGAACGCCGCCAGAATCAGGGCGACGTAAAACGCCGTATCGCTCCAGAAATTCGTCGGCTCCGGCATCAGCATCGGCAAAAACTCGGGGTAGCCGCGCAGCTCGCTGAAGCTGGTGGAAATCGCCTTGAGCTGCAGGGAGATGTAGGGCGTGACGCCCACCAGCGCGATCACTGTGACCAAACCGGCCAGCTTCGCATTCTTGCCGTAGCGCGAAGAAATGAAGTCGGCCAGCGAGGTGAGGCGGTTGTCCTTGGCAATGCGGATGATTTTTCGCAACACCAGCCACCACAGAGCCACCATCACCGTCGGACCCAGGTACACGGGCAGGAAGCCGATGCCGGTGGCGGCAGCCCGCCCGACGCTGCCATAGAAAGTCCAGGCCGTGGTGTAAACACCGAGCGATAGCGCATAGACATAGGGACTGGCGATCAGGCTGCGCCCGGCATCGGCTGCCTTGTCGCCACGGTAGGCGATGAAAAAAAGCAACCCTAGATAGGCACTGGCGACAAGGATGATGGTCCAGGCAGACACAGCTCACTCACGTCTTCTCGACCACCAGCGCCAGCAGCGCAATCAGCAGTGCCCAGGCTGCAAACACATAGACATAAAGCAACGGAATACTGCCCAGCAGCAGGGGACGGTTGAAGAGGGCCAGCAACGGGTAATTGAACAACAGGCAACCCAGCACAAACAAGGCGGCCAGGCGCTGTGACTTGATATTCGGTTTGTACATGACACCCTCCCCCATCAATAAGGAATGGTCGGCTGGACAGTCCAGTCCTTCACAAATAAGTATCTTGACCGTTGCCCCGCCTGTCAAGCGGGGATATGGGGGATGTTTGATGGTTTCGGCATTGAAGCGCTGGTGTCGCACGCAGGGCACCGTCCTGGTAATAGCGACTAAAGGAGGTGTGCAGGTCTGAATACACTTGATTTTCCAGGCGATCAAGGTCGCCGCCTTCAGCCAGCTCGGGCTGGTCCATCTGGAACATTTCTTTCAGCTTGGCAATCAGCTGGTCGCGTTTGGTGTTGGGGGGTGCCCATGGCCAATGTTCTCTTCAGGCGTAGGGGGTGAATGCGTTGCGGTCATCGGCCAGCAATTGCATGAGTTTGGGGTGAATGAATAGCTTTTCTTTGCCCGCCTGTACTTCGCGCAGGACGCCAATGGCGGTCAGCTCTTTCAGGTAGCGCGAGGCGGACTGGCGCTGGGCAATGTTTTTGTCGACCAGGTTGCCAATGCGGCAATAGGGCTGTTCAAAGACCACATCCACCAGCTCACGGGTGTAAATTTTCGGCAAACGCTCGCGCACATGGGCGGTGGTGTGCTCAGCCAGCGTGCGGATGGCGGCAATCTTGCCGGTGGTCCACTTGGCGGTTTCTTCCACAGCCTGCAGCATGAAGATGATCCACGGCTCCAGCTTGCCGGTGCGGGTGGTGTCCAGCAGTAGGCGGTAGTAGTCGCCCTTGTGGGCACTGATGTGGCGGCTGAGGTAGAGGATGGGCAGCGTCAGCAGCTCGGCCTGAATTAAGTACAAGATATTCAAGACCCGGCCGGTGCGGCCGTTACCGTCGGCAAACGGGTGAATGGCCTCAAACTGGTAGTGGCCCACGGCCATGCGGACCAAGGGGTCCAGCTCAGTCTGGTTGTGCAAAAAGCGCTCCCAATTGGCCAGCAAGTCGCGCAGGCAGGCTTCGCCTTCGGGTGGGGTGTAAATGACTTCGCCGGTGCGGTCATTCATCAGCTGGGTGCCGGGCGTGCGACGGATGTCAAGGTCAGCGCCCTTGATAGTGCGGCAGACTTCAATGGCCGTGGCGGTGCACAGCGGGCGGGCAGCCAAAGACTGGTAGCCCATGTACAGCGCGGTGCGGTAGCGCAGTGCCTCTTTGGTGGCGGCGTTGGCCAGGTTGTCGCCACCCTGAGCGTATTGAAACAGCTGGTCGGCGGTGGTGACGATGTTTTCGATTTCTGAACTGTCTTTGGCTTCGAGCAGCGGCAAGGTGTTGATCAGCATGGTCTGGTTCGGAATCAGCTCGGCGGCCTGCTTGAGCTCGGCCAGCGCCGCCCGCGCCGTGATGCATTGCTTGAGCACGGCCTTGGTCTCCAGCTCCGCCGCCGGGGGCAGCGGCGGCAATTGGTTCCAGGGCTTGTCAGCGCTCCAAACGGGTGTTGAGTCAGTCATGTTGATATTTGTTTATTTTTTAAACATGACATGAATACATGTCGATGTCATCAACATGTGGAAATGACGTGTCTATATTTTTCTATTTTATCGACACATTAAACCACGGCCCAGCGAACGGTAAACAAGGGCTGGCTGCACCTAGCGCGGTGCAGGCGCTTTTCAAGCGCGGCGATAAGGGCGTCGCGCCGGGCATCAATTTCATCTTCAACGGCAAAGATCTCTTGCCGCAGGCGTTGCGCGTCTTCCATGCTCAGGGCCTGGCGCGCCTGGCGCTTGAGCCCCATGAGCTTGAGTTTGTTGTCTTTAAGCGCCTTCTCCGCGGAGGTCAACGCTGGCATCGAAGAGAGATTAGGCCAGCCGGTCATCTTCGGAGGCAGCGCGACGGCGGGTAAGTTCCCATGCGAAATATTTCGCGTGATGATCTGTGGTCTGCGTTATCTGGACGCTTGTCTCGTCTGTGTCTGCCATGTGTCTCCCCTTTTTTGTTTGATTCTAGGGGAGGGAGTGGAGTGTTAAGGGCTTGAAAGCAGCACAAATACCAACGAGCGGAAAAGTAGACACAATCACAAACAAAAAGCCGCGCAGCCCTTACGGAATCTGCGCGGCCAGCTACTAAATCAGTAGCGTTTTAGCGGTTTACTTGCGTGCTGGCGGCAAATCGGTGCAACTGCCGTGCGCCACTTCCGCCGCCATGCCGATGGATTC
>CAJAFJ010000589.1 GCA_903938955.1 uncultured beta proteobacterium
AATAATGACAGCCGACAAGTCGCATTGCGCCGCACATTGAAGGGTGCCTGCCGCCGTAAAGAAATTCTGTCAACCCCTGCGATGGAATGGGCTGGTTTGTACTTGAGCAGCCCCGATGTTCAAGTCCCGTTCGACAGGTTGCTGGAAACAACAGACCTTGCGATTGACGCGCCTGCTTTCTCTGAG
The DNA here is from genome assembly GCA_903938955.1 of uncultured beta proteobacterium. The sequence goes on from CAJAFJ010000589.1 coordinate 187, forward strand.
TGGCTGAAGCGAAGCGACACAGAGCCGTCTGCTCATGTTGCAGCATGGTTTACCAAGTTTGGAATTTTGGAGCGTACAACAGGGCCAGCGCAGAACACCGCAACGCCCGCGCCCGTGGTGCCTGATGAAGTTGACTTCACGCTGGTAGCGACACGCAAAGAATTGATTGATGCGTTTGGCAAGTTCACAGGAATGAACATGACGTGGTTTGACAACCTGAACGACTCACCCAAGCTGAAGGCCGCCCGCAAATTCACGGGGCAAGGTGGCAGACATAGCTCAGAGCCGTTATTTTGTCCTCATGAGGTTATGCAGTGGCTGGCCAACCCTAAGCGAAGGAAGGGCAAGTCGTTAAGCGTCACGACAGCATGGCGGCTGCTGAAAAATCATTTCCCAAAGGTTTACAACCAATATTCGATAGGCGACCCGAACGCCGATTGACCGGGGTAAATCAGCATATTGGCCGGGGTTGTTGCCCTACTTTGGCCGGGGTTTGAGAGTGAGTTTCGACGGGGTTAATCATGCACAGATTGCCCCGCCATCGCAATTCAACCATGTTCAACAAGCGCGAAAGCGAAAACATGGAAAAGCATCAAGCCCAACAACAGTTCCCCGCACTGGAAACTGTCAACAAGCCTAACCTGACGACCGCTGAACTGGCGTTCTATTCCAACATGGCCGCGCAAACTTGGCGCATTAAAGCCTGTTACGACACCGCACCTGATGGTCTGCGCCCGCTGCGTGTGTGCGGGAAATTGGCATGGCCTACCGCTGGTGCCAAGAAACTGCTGGGCGTGGCAGTATGAAAAAAGCCCCGACACGCGACCAAGCAACCGGGGCCAGTGGTGAGCAACTTTCGTTTCTACCGCCACCGCCATTTTGCCCGACATGGCCGACAAAAAACACACTGGCCGATGTTGCGCTGGGAATGTTTATGAGCGGTCGAATGATTGACCATCCCGACTTCGAGAGCAGCACGCAAAGCTGGCGACTCGGCGCCGTGGTGTTCACACTGCGCACGCTGGGCTGGCCGATTGAAACCATCGAAATTCCAAGCCCGACAGAGCATTACCCCGAGCGAGTGATTGCTTTGTATCACCTGGACGCTAAATACACCGCGCAAGCCCTGGCGATGAATGGAAGGGCTGCAAATGTTGACTGATACCGCGCGCGCCAGTGATGCTCTTTACTCGATACCGCCCGACCTACCCCGTGATGAGTGGGTGCGTGCTGGCATGGCACGCCCCCGCCGCCGTGAGGATGTGGACGACATAGCAGGATGCAGCAACAGCCCCGAACTGATTGCAGAGCTTCGCCGCCGTGGCCTTGACGTGCCATGCGAGCGCATCAAGTTTATCGACCGTGACGGCAAAACCTGCCGCCCTGGCGTGTACTCATTCACGACAAAAGACCGCCGCCTTATTTGGGCATGGCAAGCACGCATGAGGAAAGGCACCAATGGCAAACGCTCGTAATCCGAAGCGCAAGGGCCACGACACAAGCCGCGACCAAGGCGGGTTTGTCGCCTTGCCTTGGTCAGTGCTTGATTGCCCTGCCTATGCCCGCCTGACCATGCACGCAAGGGCTTTGCTGCTGGAAGTGGCCCGGCAATTTCACCGTGACGATAACGGGCGCATGTTGTTGTCCCGCGCTTATATGGCAACCCGAGGATGGAAGTCGGTGGACATGTTGACCAAGGCAAAAACTGAGTTGCTGGAAAACGGGTTCATTTTCCAAACAGTTATGGGCCATCGTCCAAACAAGGCGAGCTGGTACGCCGTGACCTGGAGGGCTTTAGACAAGCTGCCGGGTTATGACGAAGGCACGGCACAGTTATTTGAGCGTGGTGCCTACCAAAAAGCCGCGCCAGTTATCCGCGCATCCCTTGGACCGCCCCACGGTACAGGGAGGGCTGTGATAGTACCGCCCCACGGTACAGGGACATTGCCCACTGTACCGCCCCACGGTCCTATGAGGGCACTTTTGGGGGGGCTCTCTGTACCGCCACACGGACACCCTCTAGAGATGCCATCTATTGCACTTCAAACCAATGCTGCCCGGCCTGTTTACTTCAGCTACTGCGAACACAGCAAACGCCGCTTCACATTTATTCGAGACACATCATGCAAGACCTTAACGACAAACTCCAACATCACCAAATGACCGCCGAATGGGTTGACGACCGACACGGCCCCGCCGTCATGTTGTCACAAGCTTCGGACGACTACAACGAGTCAACAAGCGTTCTGATTCACCCCTGGCAACTTCGGGCAGTGTGCGAGAAATTCGGATTAGTTGCCAGCGACCAGACGGCGCACAAGACCATTGCCACCCTCACGCGCCGCCTGCATCTGCTGAACAGCCGCATCCAACATCTTGATAACTGGCTGCGCACATTGTCCGACAGCGACCACGCAGACCTTACCTATGAGATTGGGTTTTCAGGCGGCACTGCTGACATGGCAAAAGAGTTCTGCGCTGAACTGGTGGACACCGAGCCACAAGAGGTTTCGCCAGCCCCTACAGCAAAGCCTATTCCGAAGGCTTTAACCAAGCCAACACCGCCGCAAGCATCCCTCATCTGATATGTTGCGTGATGGCCAGCGACCTGCACGACGTGCTGCGCTGGCCTGCGTGTTTGTACTGTGCTTGCAGCTTGGACGCACTGATGGCCGTGTTGTCTATCGTGCGCGTGTGTGGCGTGGAGGCGTTCACAGTCGGTGCTGTGCTGTGGCCTGCTGGTGCATTCATTGTGGCGCTGTAGTGCTGGGCTGGCCTGATGGCAGGGTGGCCGTATGTTGGTGTGCTGTAGAACCGTCGGGGACCCTGGCACGAGGCTTCATTCACCCGTGGGGGTCAGAGGCTCGACGGTCGGCTCAATTTGGTTTTTTGAACCTGATTCATGGGTTTGGTGGAAAATGCAACTTTGTTGCGTTATTAAATTAATTGATTTAAATCAAGTTTGAAAGCCCGGTGATTAAATTCGCTGGGTTTTTTTTCGCCCGCCATTTCCGTTACGGTCGAAACCCCGCACTGGCCAATCCAAAGCCACCACAAACCACGCCATCGCCCGCGCCGACTCCCTGGGTGAAGAAGCCCTTGTGAAACCGCAAGCTGTGGCCACATCCTTCTCGGTAAGGTGCTTAGTTGCGGGGGCTTTGCTGCGCTGTGCTACAGTTCGTTTCGGTGCTAGACACACCACAAAACAAGCGGGCAACCTCCCCGACAGCGAGGTTTTTTCACGTCCTGAATTTATGATTTCGGGGCTGGGAGTGCCAAACCGTAAGGCTGGCAGCATGGCTTGTTTCATGTGTCTATACCCAGCCCCACCCTATGACCTAGACAGTCAAACGGCGGGTTTCTCAGTTCAACAAGGAACGGAAATCATGACCACGGTCAACACCACCACGCCCACCACCGGGCAATCCATCGACGCTATCGCACGTCACCAGCACGTCCACAACGCAATCAGCACCGCGCAATGGCACCTCGCCCACGGTCGCATCAACGAGGCTACTGGACGCATCATGAGCGCGGCCCGCCACCTCAAACAGCTTTGCACCGAAGCCACCATTGGAGCAGCATCATGAATGCCACCACCACGGTAAGCACCACCGACGCCGGGGCACACATCCTTGCCGCACTCACCGGACCGAACGCACCACGCGCCGTGCTGGTGTCGCTTGGCCGCAGTGGCCAGCTTTCGCACCAGCCCATTCAACAGGGTCAATCGGTGGTCAACATCGAAACTGAGTTGCTGGGGCACTTGAGCGCGTTTCCGCACACCACCGAATGGCTGATGGCACTGCGCGATTACATCGATGGTCGCCTGGCCGCACGCGCCGAGGCCCAAGCTACAGGCGGTATCAGCATTCCGCGACAAGGGGGAAGCTGGAACATTGCCCACGTCAACGCTTTTGAGCCGCTGACGGTTGGAGGTGAAGCATGAGCACCACCCGCAAAACACGTTGCAAAGTAGGCGACCGCGCACGGGTCACTGGCGCATTGCTACCGCAAAACATGGGGAAGATTGTTGTTGTGGTGCGACCGTACCGAGACAGGGAAATAGTGGGAGGCTCGTCATGGGTGAACGACGGTAACGCCTGGGCTGTTGTGTCGCTTGGCAGTCCAATCGCGGGGACGTGGAATGGTGAAGTGACTGTAAGCAGGACGGCTGTATTTAACGACGCTCAACTGACCCCATTGAGTGATGACGATGACGGCCTGACGCGCAAGGCAGTACGCACCAAGCGCAAAGCCGCCAGCAAGCCGAGCGAGGTGACAGCATGAGCGCCGCCAGAATCACCCAGCTACGCGGCACCATTGCCCTGCTGGACGCCTGCAAGCTGGAGCTGAACCGCTTCAAGCCTGACCTCGACCGGGCCTATGATTTTGCAGAACGGGCCTTCGACCTGGTGGGCCTGATGCGCATCGAAGGGGCTGCCGCTGACAGGCGACAAAGCGCACTGCATGGCAAACGGTCGTAACAAGTCCCGCAAGGGCGATGCCGGGCGTGATTCTGGCGGGTTCGTGGCTTTGCCCTGGGCGGTGCTGGACTGCCCGGCCTATGCCCGTCTGTCCATGCACGCACGGGCATTACTGCTGGAGGTGGCACGCCAGTATGTCCGGGACAACAATGGCCGGTTGCTGCTGTCACGGGCTTACATGGGGCCGCGCGGCTGGAAGTCGATGGATATGCTGAACAAAGCCAAAAACGAATTGGTGGCGAACGGGTTCATTTTCCAGACTGTCATGGGGCACCGACCCAGCAAGGCCAGTTGGTATGCCGTGACCTGGCGGGCGCTGGACAAGTTACCGGGGTATGACGTGGGCACGGTGGAGGGGTTCAGGCGTGGCGCGTACCAACATGGCACCCCGCTTATTGACCATCTCACTGCACCGCCCCACGGTACAGAGAACGGCGCATCCCTTGGACCGCCCCACGGTACAGCAAGAGCCTCTACAGTTCCGCCACACGGTACAGAGACAACGCCCACTGTACCGCCCCACGGTGCAGTAGAGGGCACTTTTGGCACTTTCTCTGTTCCGCCACACGGACACCATCTAGAGAACCATCTACCGCAACAAGAAAGGGAGGTATTCAAGGCAGTCAAGAACGCACCACCGGCAACGACCAAGGCCGCAGACCTGGTGCAGGTTGACGACGAGCAGAACGACCATGCTGACCAACCACGGACGCCACCAGCCCGGCGAAAGAAAAAAGAGGGCGTGAGTTGGATTCAATTTGAACTGATGGCCTGACCAAGCGCGAGTCAAACAACAGACCCCGCACTCAACACGCTGGGTTTTTTTCGCCTGTCATTTCCGTGACGGTCACGAAACAGGGTTTGTGCTGCTGCATTTCGTAAACCGTCTTACATCCGCCCTTACATACCCGCCAAAGAGAAAGGGTTTGCTACTACTTTCGTAGCAGCAAACCCTTGTATCTATTGGTGCCGGAGAGATGAATCGAACACCCGACCTTCTCATTACGAATGAGCTGCTCTACCGACTGAGCTACACCGGCTGGTGTGTTAAGAGCGCGATTATAGCCCGCGAATTAGGCCTCATTGTGGTAACGCGTCACCAGTTCGACTTCGTTTTTCGAGCCCAGCACCACGCTGACGCGCTCATGTAACTGGGTTGGCTGCAGGTCCAGAATGCGCTGCTTGCCGTTGGTGGCCGCGCCGCCAGCTTGCTCAATGAGCCAACTCATGGGGTTGGCTTCGTACATCAGGCGCAGCTTGCCGGGTTTGTTTGGCTCGCGCTTATCCCAAGGGTACATAAAGATGCCGCCGCGTGTGAGGATGCGATGCACATCGGCCACCATGCTGGCCACCCAGCGCATGTTGAAGTCCTTGTCGCGCGGGCCTTCTTTGCCTTGCAGGCATTCGTCCACATAGCGCTTCACGGGCGCATCCCAGTGGCGCATATTGCTCATGTTGATGGCAAATTCTTTGGTGTCTTCCGGGATCTGGACGTTCTCTTCCGTGAGGATGAACGAGCCTTGCTCGCGATCCAGAGTGAACATGACGACACCGGCACCGACGGTTAGCACCAGCGTGGTTTGCGGTCCGTAGACGCAGTAGCCCGCAGCGACTTGTTTGACGCCAGGCTGCAAGAAATCCTGCTCGGAGACACCGGCGCCTTCAGGCTTGACCAGCACGCTGAAAATGGTGCCGATGCTGACGTTGACTTCGATGTTGCTGGAGCCGTCCAGCGGGTCAAACATCAGCAGGTATTCGCCTTGTGGGTAGCGATTGGGCACCACATAGATGCCTTCCATTTCTTCACTCGCCATGGCCGCCAGGTGGCCGCCCCATTCGTTGGCTTCGATCAGTACTTCATTGGCAATGATGTCGAGCTTTTTCTGCATCTCGCCCTGAATATTTTCACTGTCCGCGCTGCCCATCACGTCGCCCAAAGGGCCTTTGTTGACGGCCTGGCTAATGCGTTTGCAGGCGCGCGCCACCACTTCAAGCAGCAGGCGCAGCTGCCCGGGAATCAAGCCGCCTTCGCGTTGTTGTTCAACCAGGTAACGGGTCAGTGAGGTTTTTTTTGTATGCACAGTTGTCTCCTAAAAAATGGGATGTATCCGGGGTGAATCAGTCGGCCAGTGCCCGGCTGACGACCTCGCGCACGTCGTTGCTTAATTCGGTTTTAGCGGTGACCCGCACGATGGCTTCGCGGGCGGCGCTACGGTAAGGCTCAGCCAGTTTTTTCCAGCGGTCCAGTGCGCGTGCCAGACGGGCGGCGACTTGCGGGTTGATGCTGTCGAGCTCTATTACCCGTTCGCTCCAGAACACATAACCAGCGCTGTCCAGGCGGTGGAAGGCGCCGGGGTTGGCGCTGCAGTAGCTGAAGATCACGCTGCGCGCCCGGTTCGGGTTGCGAATGCTGAAGTCGGGGTGTTTCAGCAACTGGCGGACGGCGGGCAGCACCTGGCCGCCGCGGTCGCAGGCGCCGGCTTGCAAGGCAAACCATTTGTCCAGCACCAGCTCTTCGTTTTTGAACTGGCTGTGAAAACGCGTCAGCGCTTGGGCGGCGAGTGCGTGACCGCTGCCAATCAGGGCTTGCAGCGCGTTGGCGCGGTCGGTCATGTTACCGGCATCTTTGAAGTGCTGGTAGGTCTTGCCGGGCCACACGCTGCTGGTGTCGCTCACCGCTGCCAGGCACAGGTTGCCCAGCGCCATGCCCGCCAAGGCGCGGCGGCCTGACGACAGGGTGTCGGGCCGGTAAGCGCCGTTGTAGCTATGGGCGTCATACGCCCATTCCCAATCTGTAGCCAGGGCGGTGGCCTGCTGCGTGCGCATGGCTTCGCGCACAGCGTGAATGCGCTGTGGGTCGACCACGGCGAGCTGCTCGGCGATGTAGGTCTCGGACGGCAGGGTCAGCACCAGTTCTTTGAACGCGGCGTCCAGCGTCGGGTGGCGCAGCACGCTGCGCATGGCTTCAAGATAAGCCGCATTCAGGACGTTGGCGATCGGAGTGTCTGCCGTGATGGCGTTGATCGCACTGCGCAGCGCCAAGCGCTGGCCCGCTTCCCAGCGGTTGAAGGGGTCAATGTCAGACGCCAGCAGGGTCAGCAATTGCGCGTCGCTGTAGTCAAACTCCAGCACGACCGGGGCGGTAAAGCCGCGCAGGATGGAGGGCACGGGCGCTTCGGTCACGTTGACAAACGTGATGGATTCACTCGCCGCCGTCATTACAAACAGGTAGCTGTCACCGACGGCATCCGCCTGGCCTTGCACCTGCAAGGGCAGGGCAGCGCCGCTGGTGCCGACCAGGCCCAGACTGACCGGAATCACAAACGGTTCTTTGACCGACTGACCGGCCGTGGCGGCGCAGCTCTGGCTGAAGTGGAGGGTGTAAGTTTGGGCCGCAGCATCGTACTGGCCGTTGGCGGCCAGCCGGGGCGTGCCGGCCTGGCTGTACCAGCGTTTGAACTGGGGCAACAGGCTGGCCAGTGCCGAGTCCGGGTTGGCGTCGGCAATGGCCTGGGCGAAGTCGTCGCAGGTCACGGCCTGGCCGTCGTGGCGGGCAAAGTAGAGCGTCATGCCCTTGGCAAAGCCGTCGCGGCCGACCAGCGTTTGCATCATGCGCACGACTTCGGCCCCTTTTTCGTAAATGGTGACGGTGTAGAAGTTGTTGATTTCGATGTAGCTGTCCGGGCGCACCGGGTGCGCCATGGGGCCGGCGTCTTCAGGGAACTGGGCGGTGCGCAGCACGCGCACGTCTTCAATGCGCT
>CAJAFJ010000590.1 GCA_903938955.1 uncultured beta proteobacterium
AACGGCGCCCGCTGCGCCTCGGACATGGCGCCCATTTGAATGATGCCGTTCCAAAAACTTGACAGTGCCTGGCGCGCCTCTTCGCGCGGGTCGCCATTTTCTTTTTCACTGGCTTTGGCAAACCCGTGGGCGAGCGCCACGGCGTTCATGCCCCCGGCGCTGGTGCCGCTGATGCCTTCCAGCTCGATGCGCCCATCTTCCAGTAGTGCGTCCAGCACACCCCAGGTAAAAGCGCCATGTGAGCCGCCGCCTTGAAGCGCGAGATTGATACGAGGTAAAACGGTGCCGGAATTTTGACCCGGAAAATTATTTGCAATTGAATTCATGGGCCTAGGTTAACAAGAATACAAGTCCGCTGCGGTGTCGCACTTTTTAGGGCCCATGGCCCCGCCTCTCCAGCACCATCAACATCCACGCAGTTGACTTCATTTACCGTGCATAAGGTAAGATTAAGCCGTGCTACCGGGCTAAAGTTCGCTCAAACAAGAACGGGCCCCAGCAAGTTAAGGGAAACGTCTCACATGTCCATTTACATCGGCCACCCGGCCCGGCGAACAAGCACCTTAAGGGGCGCATCCCTGGCGGGTGGGCACCTTGCTCAGTTTGCCCAAGCCCGGCCTGACCTGACGCCGCCTTGATGGAGTCGCGTCTTTCACCTCAGCAGAGGTCCTCCGTCAGCAGTGACCCCCAGGCATGGCTGCCTGCCGCATCGGTCATTCGCTCGACCTACTTCTTCATTCTTGGGGCTTGCGCCTTGCTGCTGGGTGTGGGGCTCATGTTTCCAGGCTACACGGGGATTCAGTCTGCTGGCGCACTGTGCATGCTGGGCGTTTGCCTGACCAGCGTGTGGCAGCGGTCACAGCGCCAGACGTTACATGCGATACGGGTGCTGGTGTATGGCACCTGGCTGACCGCCACGGGACTGACGCTGCCCACCGGGGGCATCGGCAGTGTGGTCCTGGTCATTTACCCACCCCTGATTTACCTGACGGGCTGGTTTTTTGGCAGACAGGCCGCCATTATTCTGAGTATCGTCACGACCCTGTGGACCTTGTTTCTTGCCTTGGCGCCGAACCTGGGGCTGCTGCCACAGCAAACCGAAACACCCGACCTGCTGCGCTGGCTGTTCTCGTCCCTCGTCCTGCTGTTTTCCTTGTTTGTGATTACTTATGTGGTCGGTTTTCACGAGAAAAGACTGCGCAAAGTGAAAGAACTGGATGGCGCGCTGAAAGAAAGCGAGTCTATGTTCCGCTCCATCACGGAGATGGTCCCGGTCGGTATTTTCAGAACCGACAAGGAGGGTAACTGCCTGTTCGTCAACCCCCGCTACTGCGAAATCTCGGGGCAAAGCGTCAGTGAATCACTGGGGCGTGGCTGGTGGGGCGCGGTGCTGCCCGAAGACCTGCCGCAAGTCGAGGCCGGATGGCGCTTGCTGCTGGCGCATGGCACCGCATTTTCAGTGGAGTTTCGCCTGGCCCGGTCCGACACTGGCGTGGCCTGGGTTTACGCGCAGGCCCAGCAGCAAATCGATGCCAACGGCGAATGCACCGGCCACGTCTGCTCCATGACCGACATCACCGCCAACAAGGCGGCCGAACTTGAAATTCAGCACCTGGCTTTTTATGATTCCCTCACCGGCCTGCCGAACCGCCGATTGCTGATGGACCGGCTGACGCAGGCGGTGGCCGCCTGCTCGCGCAGTGGCGCGCGGGGCGCCCTCTTCTTCATTGACCTGGATAACTTCAAGACCCTCAACGACACCCTGGGCCACGACATCGGCGATTTGCTGCTGCAACAGGTCGCCTTGCGTTTGAAAGGCAACGTGCGCGAGGGCGACACAGTCGCCCGCCTCGGCGGTGACGAGTTTTTGGTCATCCTGGAAAACCTGAGCCCCGACCCGCAGGCCGCCGCCTGCCAGGCAGAGTTGGTGGGTGAAAAAATCCTCGCCAGCCTGAACCAGCCCTACACCCTGGCGGGGCATCAAAGCATCAACACGCCCAGCATCGGCATTGCCCTGTTCCACAACGGGCGCCACAGTCTGGAAGAATTGATGAAGCGGGCGGACCTGGCGATGTACCAGGCCAAGTCGGCTGGACGCAATACCTTGTGTTTTTTCGACCCCGAAATGCAGGCGGTCGTGGTGGCCCGGGCGGCCATGGAAAAAGACCTGCGCACCGGCCTGCAAGAGCAGCAGTTCTTGCTGCATTACCAGCCCCAGGTGGATGCCTTGGGCGAGATCACCGGGGCCGAGGCGTTTGTGCGTTGGCAACATCCAATCCTCGGCAAGGTGTCGCCGGCGTCGTTTATTCCGCTGGCCGAAGAGACGGGTTTGATGCTGCCGCTGAGCACGTGGGTGCTGGAAACCGCGTGCCAGCAACTGGCCCGCTGGAACGCAAATCCCCCAACAGCCCACCTCACCCTGTCCGTCAAGGTCAGCTCGCAACAGTTCCGGCAATTCAACTTTGTTGACCAAGTGCTCGCCACCCTGGCGCGCACGCAGGCCAGGGCCGAATCGCTCAAACTGGAATTGAATGAAAGCCTGCTGATGGTTGATGTCGAGGACATCATCGACAAAACCGTGGCCCTCAAAAGCCAGGGTGTGGGTTTTTCGCTGGCCGACCTGGGCACCGGTTACTCATCGCTGTCGCACCTGAAGCGCCTGTCGCTGGACCAGCTGCGTGTGGACCAGTCGTTTGTACGCGGCCTGCTGACCAACCCCAACGACGCCTCGGTGACCCGCAGCATTTTTGCGCTGGCAGAAAGCCTGAACCTCAAAGTGAGTGCCGAAGGCGTCGAGACACAGGCCCAACGCGATGCGCTGGCGGCCAACGGCTGCCATTCGTACCAGGGCTATTTCTTCAGCCAACCCCTGCCGGTCGATGAATTTGAATTACTGATCAAGACGGCCTAGCAGCGACTGCCCGCACCGCCTCAGCCAGCGCCTGATCGGGTGTGTAAGTGATTGATCTATAATTTTTTTTCTACCTTTCCCCTCACCCCAGCCTCTGGACCAATACCATGAACCGCTGCCTGAACCTGCCTGTCGCTCGCCTTCTGAAGGCGCTGACCATCACCCTGGTCTGGACCTCAAGCCTCCACTTCTCCCCCGCTGCGGCGCAACAGGCGCCGCGCCAGTTTCCGGACGCCGCCAAACGCGGCACTTTGGTCGTGACCACGCCGCCGTCGGTGTTGATCAATGGCAGCCCGGAACGCCTCTCGCCCGGCGCCCGCATCAAGGGTCTGAACAACATGCTGGTGATGTCCGGCACGCTGGTTGGCAACAGCGTGCTGGTCAACTACCGGCGTGATTCCTTGGGCCTGATTCAGGAGGTCTGGATTCTGACCGCCGAAGAGGCGCAGGAAAAGCGCGACGGCATGGGCACCGTCACCAACATCGTGTTCGAGTCGATCGCCAAAGAGCAACCCAAGTACCCCGGGCAATAAGCCCACCCCGGCCATCACGGCGGCAGCACCGCCCCGGCCTCCCCCATTCCTGTTGTCGCTTGAAGCTCTTGGCTCAATAGCGCTATTTTTGAAGTTTCCCATGTCTAAAAAAGTCTTTATCAAAACCTT
>CAJAFJ010000591.1 GCA_903938955.1 uncultured beta proteobacterium
GGGCAGGCCGGTGAACTGCAGGTTGAGGCTGCCGTCGGTGATGGTGTCGCCCAACTGCACACCGCCGTGGGTGGTGAAGCCGACGATATCGCCGGCGTAGGCCTCGTTGACGGCCTCACGGCGCTGGCTCATGAAGGTCACCACGCTGGTGGGGCGCAGCTCTTTGGCGGTGCGCATCACCTTGAGCTTCATGCCGGGCGTGTACTTGCCGGAGGCCATGCGCACAAAGGCGATACGGTCGCGGTGGTTGGCATCCATATTGGCTTGCACCTTGAACACCACGCCGGAGAAAAACTCGTCTTCAGGCTTGACGTCCCGGACCACCGGCTGGCGATTCACCAGCGTGGAGCTGGTGCGCGACTGGGGCGAGGGCGACAGGTCGACCAACGCGTCCAGCACCTCCATGACCCCGAAGTTGTTCACGCCAGAACCAAAAAAGACCGGGGTTTGTTTGCCCGCCAGAAACGCGGCGTGGTCATACGAGGGCGAGGCGCCGGTGGCCAGTTCCATGCTCTCCATCGCGGTCTCGAACTCGTGGCCGAAACGCTTGAGCAGGGTGGCCTGGTCGGTCAAGGGGATGGTGGTGAAGTCTTTCGGGCCGCGGTCGCTGCCGGGCTCAAACACCGTCATGGCATCGGTGCGCAGGTTGATGATGCCACCGAAGGTTTTGCCTTGGCCCACGGGCCAGGTCATGGGCACGCAAGGCATGCCCAGCTCGCGCTCGATCTCGTCCAGAATGTCCAGCGGCTCGCGCACTTCGCGGTCCATCTTATTGACGAAGGTGATGATAGGTGTGTCGCGCTGGCGGCAAACTTCGATCAGACGGCGGGTTTGTGCTTCCACACCATTCGCTGCGTCAATCACCATCAGCGCCGAGTCCACGGCGGTCAGCACGCGGTAGGTGTCTTCGCTGAAGTCCTTGTGGCCGGGGGTGTCGAGCAGGTTGATGACGTGGTCGCGGTACAGCATTTGCATGACGGAGGACGCCACGGAAATACCGCGTTGCTTTTCAATCTCCATCCAGTCCGAGGTGGCGTGGCGCGTGGCCTTGCGTGCCTTGACCGAGCCTGCGATCTGGATCGCGCCCGAGAACAGCAAGAGCTTTTCGGTCAGCGTGGTTTTACCCGCGTCAGGGTGGGAAATGATCGCAAAGGTGCGGCGGCGGCGGGTTTCGTTAACAAAAGACAAGGTATAAATCCAAAAAAATCAGGGTTCGAGGTGACTGGGGATGTCGGAGGCTTGGTGCAGCACCCGAAGAACCTCTAGGCGGTCGGTGTGCGTGGTGTAAAAAATCACATAAGGAAATCGGTTGATAGGCCAACTGCGCAAACCGGTCGTCGTCGCGAGCCTCACGAATCCGGCTCGATACCGTACATGGACCATGAACCGGTCACCACCCCGGCTGTCATTGCGAGCGAAGCGCGGCAATCCACGACGGCGCTAAAACAACGATGGACTGCCGCGCTGCGCTCGCAGTGACGGTTCACTGGGGAAAATGTGGCCAGTTTATGGTCAGCGTCAGTGATGTCGCGCAGGGCGCGACGTTGCACGATCAAGCGCTTCATGCCGATCGTTGTGCGGGTGTCTGTACGCCCGATTCGGCGAGAAACGCGGTGCGCAAATCATCCCAATCACCCGCAGGGCCCGATTGCATGCCCTCTTCAATCCGCGCCTTGAAACGCTCTTCTTTGGCCCGCTCTTCATCGCGGCGCACCAGATCGCGCATGTATTCGCTGGTGGAGCTGTAGCCGCGCGTTTTGATGCGGCTGTCCACAAAAGCTTTCAAATCATCGGTCAGCGAGATGTTCATGGTTACGGTCGTCATGGCTGGATTTTAAGCAGCTTGGCAAAAATTGCCAAGACGCAGGCGCGCAATCAATCCGTATAATCCAGGCTCTTCCGAGGAGCGTTGCAGTTCACTACCGTGAACGAGGCTCGGACCGCGTGATGGGGCTGTAAGGCTTAAGTCACCGCATCAACCGCGCTCACCCACTGCGCTGTGAGGTGAGCCTTTTCTCGAAGCTTCTCCTGCAGGCGGTGATTTTTTCAAAATCATTTTTTTGGAGTTAAGCATGAGCGCTGTATTGAAACCCGTTAAAAAACCAGTCAAAGCCGCCGTCAAGGCCCCGGCTAAAACCGTCGCTAAAGTAGCCGTCAAAGCTCAAGCCCAAGTCGTTGCTAAAGTGCAGGACTACATCATTGCCGACCTCGGCCTGGCCGCCTGGGGCCGCAAAGAGTTGAACATTGCCCAGACCGAAATGCCCGGCCTGTTGGCGATCCGTGAAGAGTTCGCCAAGGCGCAGCCGCTCAAGGGCGCTCGCATCACCGGCTCGCTGCACATGACGATCCAGACCGGCGTGCTGGTCGAAACCCTGCAAGCCCTCGGCGCTGAAGTGCGTTGGGCGTCGTGCAATATTTTCTCCACGCAAGACCACGCTGCCGCCGCGCTGGTCGAAGCCGGTACGCCAGTGTTTGCCTACAAGGGCGAAAACCTGACTGATTACTGGGACTACACCCACCGCATTTTTGAATTCAACGGCAAAAAAGGCAGCGCAGCCGAAGGTCCGAACATGATTCTGGACGATGGCGGCGATGCCACGTTGCTGATGCACCTCGGTACCAAGGCCGAGAAGAACATCAAGCTGCTGGACAAGCCCGGCAGCGAAGAAGAAATCTGACTGTTCGACGCCATCAAGGCCAAGCTCAAGCTGGACCCGACCTGGTACAGCCGTCGCCTGAAAAACATCATCGGCGTGACCGAAGAAACCACCACCGGCGTGCTGCGTTTGAACGAGATGTCGGCCAAGGGCGAACTCGCCCTGCGCGCCATCAACGTCAACGACTCGGTCACCAAGAGCAAGTTCGACAACCTGTACGGCTGCCGCGAATCCTTGGTGGACGCCATCAAACGCGCGACTGACGTGATGATCGCTGGCAAAGTGGCTTGCGTCGCTGGTTACGGCGACGTGGGCAAGGGCTCGGCCCAGGCGCTGCGCGCGCTCTCGGCACAGGTGTGGGTGACCGAAGTGGACC
>CAJAFJ010000592.1 GCA_903938955.1 uncultured beta proteobacterium
CGGCGGCGAAAAGGCCCGACTGGTGCTGTGCATGATTGTGTGGCAGCGCCCCAACCTCTTGCTGCTCGATGAGCCAACCAACCACCTCGATCTGGCAACCCGTGAGGCCCTCTCCATGGCGCTGAACGAATTTGAAGGCACGGTGATGCTGGTCAGCCACGACCGCGCATTGCTGCGCGCCGTTTGCGACGAATTCTGGATGGTGTCACGCGGAGGGGTGGAACCATTTGACGGCGATCTGGACGACTACCAGCGCTACCTGTTAGATGAAGCCAAGCGCCAGCGCGAGGCCATCAAGGAAGCCAACAACGCAGCCGCCAAGGCTGAACGCAAAGCGCAGCTTGAAGCCGCAGCCGCCCCCAAAGTCAAGGTCAAAGTCAATTCCACCGGCCTCAAACGCCAGCTTGAAGAGATTGAGGCCCGTATGGCCGTGCTCAACGGTGAAGGCGCTTCACTGGAAGGCCATTTGAACAAAGCCGTTCACGCGCACGACATCGCCGAGTTCGGCAAAGGTCTGAAACTGGTCAACGACGAACTGCAAACACTGGAAGAAAAGTGGCTGACGGTGTCGGGCCAGATGGAAGCCTGATCAAGCTAGCCGCAACTTAGAGCACACAACAAAAAACCCGCATCAAGCGGGTTTTTTGTTGGCTTTAAAAGCGCATTAGCCCATGTGCAGGCCGCCATTCACCGAGAAATCGGCGCCGGTGGAGTAGCCACCTTCGTTCGATGCAATCCAGGCAATGATGGAAGCAATTTCGCTGGGCTCGCCCAAACGCTTGACTGGCACGGTGGCAATGATCTTGTCCAGCACGTCCTGGCGAATCGCCTTGACCATGTCGGTGCCGATGTAACCAGGGCTCACGGTGTTGACCGTCACGCCTTTGGAGGCCAGCTCCTGTGCCAATGCCATGGTGAAACCGTGCATACCGGCTTTGGCAGCCGAGTAGTTGGTCTGACCGGCTTGACCCTTGGCACCGTTCACCGAAGAGATGTTGATGATGCGGCCCCAGCCTTTTTCAACCATGTCGCCCACCACTTGCTTGGTGACATTGAACATGGAGTTGAGGTTGGTTTCGATCACGGCATCCCACTCTTCGCGGGACATCTTGATGAACATGCGGTCTTTGGTGATACCGGCATTGTTGACCAGCACGTCGATGTTGCCGTGCTCGGCCTTGGTCTTGGTGAACGCCTCAACGGTGGAATCCCAGTCGCCGACGTTACCGGCCGATGCGTAGAACGTGAAACCCAAGGCTGCCTGCTCGGCAATCCACTTGGCATGGTCACGTGTCGGGCCGCAACCGGCGATGACTTTGAAACCCTCTTTGCTCAAGCGCTGGCAGATGCCGGTACCGATGCCACCCATACCACCCGTGACGTAAGCTACTTTTTGACTCATTGCGTTTTCCTCTTTGTTAATTATGAGATTCTGAGACTTTTAAGGACAGACCACACGCCCCTGCAGGGCAATGGATCTGTCTTTAGCTAATTAATTAGCGATATTGATTGTTAACTAAAAAACAGGGCTTGTGAGTTAGGGCAAGCCCCAACTACAGGCACTATTGATAATTAACAAATCAGGCTTTAGCCTGAACGTAGCGACCGGGAGCCGCTTCGATCACCTTGTATTTACCTTTGCCGTAGGTCTTGGGGGCGGCGATTTGCTTGCCGGCCTGGTTGCTCAGCCATTCGGACCAGTCGGTCCACCAGCTGCCCTTGTGTTCGACGGCA
>CAJAFJ010000593.1 GCA_903938955.1 uncultured beta proteobacterium
AGCCCATCACGGGCACCCAGATCAGTTGTTTATTGAGAAAAAATTTCAGCAGCGGGATGCGCCTGTTCAGCAGAAGCTGCAGCACCAAAATGTCCACCCACGACTGGTGGTTGCAGTTCACCAGATACCAGCTGCGCGGGTTCAGGTCGTCCAGCCCCTGAACATCCCAATGGGTGCGCTGGGTGAGACGCATCCAGCTGCTGTTGCCCGCAATCCAGCCTTCGGCAATGTGCACCAGAATCGGGTCAACCAGCAGACGCACTTTTTTGACCGGGATCAGCAGTTTCAGCAGCGCAAACAATAGCAATACGGGTGCGCGCAACAGTGTATTGAGCGCGAGCAGCAGCGCGGCGATCAAGCCCAGCAGGGGCGAAGGCAAAAAATTAAGCATGAGGCGATCCGGGTAAGGGCATGGTTTGACGATAACGCACTTCCACCGTACCCCCGTGGTAACGCAAGTGCCTTGGTTTCGTAGATGATTGCGCCATGAACACGTCACTCTTCAACAATCATTCCGCCGGTTTGCCGGACAAGCGCCCACGGCAGGTTGCCTTGATCGGTTACGGCAATGCCGGCCGTATTTTTCATGCACCGCTGATCTCGGGCGTGCCTGAATTGGCCTTGGCCTGCATTTGCTCCAGCAAGCCCGACGCCGTGCTGGCCGATTGGCCGCAAGTGCGCGTGGTTGCTGCGCCCGAGGCTGTTTTTGCCGATCCGCAGATGGAGGTGGTGGTGATTGCCACCAGCAATGCCAGCCATTACCCGCTGGCCAAGGCGGCCTTGTTGGCGGGCAAGCATGTGGTGGTCGACAAGCCTTGCACCGTCACATTGACGGAAACAGAGGACTTGCTGGCCACCGCCCGCGCTCAGAACCGGGTGCTGACGGTGTTTCAAAACCGGCGCTTTGATGCCGACTTTTTGGCGCTGCAACAGGTTTTGGCCAGCGGGCAGCTCGGGCGCATCGTCCATTTTGAATCCCATTTCGATCGCTACCGCCCCATCGTGCCCGAGCGTTGGCGCGAGCAGGCGATCCCCGGCTCGGGCCTGTGGTTTGACCTTGGCGCGCATTTGGTGGACCAAGTGCTGCAACTCTTTGGCCCGCCGGACGATCTTCAGGTCGACCTGGCCTGCCAGCGTGAGGGCGCGCAAGTGAATGACTATTTTCACGCCCAGTTGCGTTACCCCACCACGCAGCCCGGCCTGCGCGTCATCCTGCATGGCAGCGCGCTGGTGCCCAGCGTCGGCCCGCGTTTTGTGGTGCACGGCACACACGGCTCGTTTGTGAAATACGGGCTGGATGTGCAAGAAGATGCACTCAAGGCCGGCGGGCGACCGCAGTGGGGCGATACCGCTGACTGGGGTTGTGACCCGTTGGTGGGCGAGGTCACGCTGCCCACCGAAACCGGGACTAGGGTGACCCTCGCGCCCGATGTGTCGGGCAATTACCTCACGTACTACGCTCAGCTGGCAGCCCATTTGCAAGGCGTGCAAGCCTTGCCGACCGTGACACCCGATCAGGTGCATCAGGCGATGCAGCTCTTGATACTGGGGCAGCAAAGTGCAGAAGAAGGGCGCTTTGTACCGGTTCCGGCACGGCGTTTTTAGTGGCCCCTTTGACTCAAGTCACCGGGGCAGAAAAAACGTGGATTTTTCCCGCACCTGAATCTCCTCCCCGTTCTGTCCCCGTGGACTGATCTTGAATTCAAACTGAAACGTTCTGCCGCTCAAGGCGTTCGCCGTGCTGATCGGCAAGCGAACCCCAACCGGGATCGTCCGCTCCTCCACTGGCGCCAGTTCGACTTCCAGCGGCGCCACCAAGTCCAGCCCCACGGGGCCCAGGACCTCAATCCGATAGCGCTGCACGAACTCGGTGGCGTTCATGAGGTGCAGGCGGTAAACGTTTTCAATCGACCCGTCGTCCGCCGTGCGCGCCATCACACCCCGGTCCCGGATAACGTCCATGCGCACCGGGCTTCGCAGCGAGAGGCTGGCGACAAACGTGATCGCCACGCCCAGCAACAGCGCACCGTACATGACCACCCGGGGTCGCAGCACCCGTTGGCGCATGGCGGCCTTGTCCAAGCCCTGTGCCAGACCGTTCTCGGTCGAATAACGGATCAGCCCGCGCGGGTAGTTCATCTGATCCATGACTGAGTCACACACGTCAATACACGCAGCACAGCCGATGCAGTTGCTTTGCAAGCCGTCCCGGATGTCGATACCGGTCGGGCACACCTGCACGCACAGCTTGCAATCAATGCAGTCACCCAAGCCCAGGGCCTTGGGATCGGCCGTGCGGGGCCGCGAGCCGCGTGACTCGCCCCGGGCCGGGTCGTAGCCAATGACCAGCGTGTCGCGGTCCATCATCGCGCCCTGAAAACGGGCATAGGGGCACATGTGTTTGCACACCTGCTCGCGCAGATAGCCCGCGTTGGCGTAGGTGGCCAAGCTGTAAAACAGCACCCAGAATGTCTCCCACGGGCCGAGACCCAGCGTGGGCAGTGCGGCTGCCAGCGTTTCAATCGGCGTGAAATAGCCCACAAAGGTGAAGCCGGTCCACAGGCTGAGACTTAACCACAGCAGGTGCTTGCTGGTTTTGCGCAGCAGCTTCTCTGGCGTCCACGACGTGCCGTCCAGCCGTTTGCGGGCGTGGTGATTGCCCTCAGTGTGGCGCTCAATCCAGAGAAAAATATGGGTGTACACCGTTTGCGGGCAGGCAAAACCACACCAGAGTCGTCCCGCAACCGCCGTAAAGAAAAACAAGGCCAGGGCCGACAGCATCAGCAGCACGGCCAGGTAAATCAGGTCTTGCGGGTACAGGGCCAAGCCGAATAGAAAGAAACGCTGGCCTTCCAGATCAAACAGCACCGCCTGCCTTTGATTCCACTGCAGCCACGGCAGGCCATAGAACACCGCCTGTGTGATCCAGACCAGCACCCAGCGCCAGGCGGCGAACCAGCCGGTAACGGCGCGGACATATATTTTGTTTTTGGCCTCGATTACAAAGACGCCACCGGGGACGGCGGGTTCAGTGGCAACAGCGATGGGGATGATCTTTTTGCTCATGGCTGCGACTGTGCGGTATTTCAATCTGATTTGGTAGATTCAGATGGTCGATAAAAAACCATATCAGTTTGACGCCTAATTCCCCCGCTACGAGTGAAACCATTCAAAAGTACATTAGCCGTGACGATGTTTTAAACCGTACCAGCCACACGCATGAAACGCTACGAGCACTATGCACAGGAAATTTCGGAACTGATCAGGACGCAGACCCTGCGCCCCGGGGAGCGTCTGCCGTCCATTCGGCAGGCCAGCGCTCGCCGCAAGATCAGTCCCTCCACAGTGTTTGCCGCCTATTACCTGCTGGAGGCCCGGGGCCTGATTCAGGCGCGACCGCGCTCCGGTTATTACGTCAGTGCCTTGCTAAAACCGGCGCAGGCGGAACCGGCTACCGCCGCACCGGGCCCGCAGTCCACCCCGGTGGCGATCAGCGATCTGGTGTTTGAGGTACTGGAGTCCACGCGCCAGCGCGATGTGGTGCCCCTCGGCTCGGCTTTTCCCAGCCCCAGCCTGTTTCCACTGGACAAACTGGCCCGCAGCCTGACCCCGGCCATGCGCAAACTGGCGCCCGACCGCCTGGTGGAGGACCTGACGCTGGGCAACGAGCGCTTGCAGCGCCAGATCGGTTTGCGCTATGTGATGACGGGGACGGCCGTGGAGGTGGATGAAATCGTCATCACCCACGGTGCGATGGAGGCCTTGAACCTGTGCCTGCAGGCCGTGACCCAGCCCGGCGATGTGGTGGCGGTGGAGTCGCCCACCTTTTACTCCGCCTTGCAGGCGCTGGAGCGTTTGAATCTGCGTGCGGTCGAGGTTGCCACCCATCCGCGTGACGGGGTTGATCTGGATTCCCTGGCCGAGGTGCTGCAGCGCCACCCGGTCAAGGCCTGCTGGTTCATGCCGAATTTTCAGAACCCGCTGGGCAGCCTGATGCCGGCCAGTGGCAAGCAAGCCCTGGTTGCGTTGCTCGCTGCGCACCAAATACCGTTGATTGAGGATGATGTGTATGGCGAGCTGTACTTCGGCTTGAGTCGCCCGCTGCCCGCCAAAGCCTATGACCGTCAGGGGCTGGTGATGCACTGCAGTTCATTCTCAAAATGTCTGGCCCCCGGTTACCGGGTCGGCTGGGTGGCGGCGGGCCGCTTTGCCCAGCCAGTGCAGCGGTTGAAGCTGATGACCACGCTGGCCACGGCCATTCCATCCCAGCTGGCGATTTCCGATTATTTGCAGCGGGGCGCTTACGAGCGCCACTTGCGGCAGTTGCGGCTAACGCTCGAAACCCAGCAGCAGTTGGCGCTGAGGCTGATTGCCCAGTATTTTCCGAAAGGCACGCGTGTCACCCGGCCCGAAGGCGGCTATTTTCTGTGGCTGGAGTTACCCCGCCCCGTCGATGCCCTGCAATTGCACCGTTTAAGTTTGTCGCAGCGCATCAGCATCGCCCCCGGCCACCTGTTTTCTGCGGATCGGCGCTTCAGCCATTGTCTGCGGCTGAACTACGGTTACCCCGGCGACGCGCGCTTTGAAGACGCGCTGAAAACAGTCGGACAACTGGCCTGCACGCTGTGCGACAGCCGCGACTAGCGTCAACTATCCGTTGGACCGGGCGCTGCACGCTATCGCCCGAGTACCCATTTAGAGGGTGCTGCCAAGCGTAAAACCTTAAACTCTAGGGTTGCTCTCCACTTGTATCCCTATGAACGCCCACGTCGACGTCTCCTTTTTTCCGCGCGCCGCCAAGCCGCTGACCAGTTATCGCAAATACTGGGCCTCGCGTTTTGGCACGTCCAAATACCTGCCCATGAGCCGCGCCGAGATGGACACGCTGGGCTGGGACAGTTGCGACATCATTCTGGTCACCGGCGACGCCTATGTGGACCACCCCAGCTTTGGCATGGCCGTGATTGGCCGTATTTTGGAGGCGCAGGGTTTTCGGGTCGGCATCATTTCGCAGCCCGACTGGCAGAGCGCCGAGCCATTCAAGGTGCTGGGCAAGCCCAATTTATTCTGGGGCGTGACGGCGGGCAACATGGATTCCATGATCAACCGCTACACCGCCGACCGCAAAATCCGCAGTGACGACGCCTACACGCCCGGCGATATTGGCGGCAAGCGCCCCGACCGCGCCGCCATTGTCTACAGC
>CAJAFJ010000594.1 GCA_903938955.1 uncultured beta proteobacterium
GCTCAAACTCCTTGAGCATGCGGTTCACTTCTTGCACATGCACGCCTGCGCCACCGGCAATGCGGCGTTTGCGGGTGGCTTTGATGAGTTCGGGCTTGCGACGCTCCAGCGGCGTCATGCTGTAAATGATGCCTTCCTTGCGCTTGATGTCTTTCTCGGCCCGGTCCATGTCGACCTGACCGGCTTTGGCGGCCATGGCGGCGGGCAGTTTGTCCATCAGGCTGGCGAGGCCGCCCATCTGTTTCATTTGCTGAATCTGCGCCAGAAAGTCATTCAAATCAAAACTGGCACCGCTCTTGATCTTGGCCGCCAGCTTTTGCGCGGAGGCCAGATCGACACCGGCGGTGACTTGCTCCACCAGCGCCAAAATGTCGCCCATGCCCAAAATGCGCCCAGCGTGGCGTTCGGCATCGAACACTTCCAGACCGTCCAGCTTCTCGCTGGTACCGGCAAACTTGATCGGGGCCCCGGTGATCTGGCCCACCGACAGCGCCGCGCCACCGCGTGAATCGCCGTCGGTCTTGGTCAGGATAATGCCGGTGAGCGGCAGCGCGTCCTTGAAGGCTTTGGCCGTGTTGATCGCATCCTGGCCCTGCATGGCATCGACCACAAACAGGGTTTCAACCGGGTTCAGCGCCGCGTGCAGGTCCTTGATTTCGCGCATCAGCGCTTCGTCAATCGCCAAGCGGCCGGCGGTATCGACCAGTAACACGTCAAAGTAATGTTTGCGCGCATAGTCCAGCGCCGCCAGCCCGATGTCGACCGGCTTTTGGTCTGGTGTGCTGGGGAACCACTCGGCACCGGCCTGGGCCGTCACCGTTTTCAGCTGCTCAATCGCAGCCGGGCGGTAGACGTCGCCAGACACCGTGAGCACTTTTTTGTTGCGCTTCTCAATCAGGTGCTTGGCCAGCTTGGCGGTGGTGGTGGTTTTACCTGCCCCCTGCAAACCGGCCATCAGGATCACGGCCGGGGGTTGCGCCGCCAGATTGATGTCGCTGACGCCTTCGCCCATGGTGAGCGCCAGCTCTTTGTTGACAATGCCAACCAGCGCCTGGCCTGGCGAGAGCGAACCCAGCACGTCCTGGCCGAGCGCTTTTTCTTTCACGCGGGCGATGAAGTCGCGCACCACGGGCAGCGCCACGTCGGCCTCCAGCAGGGCCATGCGCACTTCACGCAGCATGTCGGCAACGTTGGATTCGGTAATACGGGCCTGGCCACGAATTTCTTTAACGAGGCGGGATAGTTTGTCGGTAAGGGCGGAGGCCATAGGGAGTCTTCCGATCAACGGAACCAAGGTTGGGTGCCAACAGACATGGCAATATGCAAAACGCTAAACTGTACCCATGATTTTAGCCAGTGCTTCCCCCCTGAGTTTGACCTTGGTCGTCAGCACCGCCGTGGCCTATGCGGTGTCTGCCATCGGTGCCGCCCGTCTGGGCGCACGCACTGCGCAAGTGGCCGTGCGGCTGGCCTGGTTGCTGCATGGCGGCTTGCTGGTCTGGAGCCTGTTTGGCACCGAGCCCCGCTTTGGTTTTGCGCCCGCTTTGTCCGTCACCGCCTGGCTGGTGGCGGCGGTGTACGCGGTTGAAAGCCACGTTTACCCGCTGTTGCAGACGCGCTGGACCCTGTCGGTACTGGGCGCGCTGGCCGTGGTGCTGGCGGCCTTGTTCCCGGGCACCCTGTTGCATGCCAATGCCTCGCCCTGGCTGCCGTTGCACTGGGCCCTGGGCATTGCCTCCTATGGTCTGTTTGGCGTGGCCGTGGTGCATGCCTGGTTCATGAGCCGGGCCGAAGAGCGCTTTCGCCTGGCCGCTGACCCGCACAGCGGCATGCCGCTGTTGACCATGGAACGCCTGACCTTCCGGTTTGTTGGCGCGGGTTTCCTGCTGCTGTCGGCCACCTTGTTGGTGGGCTTTCTGTTTGAGAAACAACTCTACGGGCCAGAAACCAAGCTGAAGTGGGACCACAAGACGGCGTTTTCCGTCTTGTCCTGGCTGGCGTTTGCGGCCCTGCTGGTCGGCCGTGCCCGCTTTGGCTGGCGCGGCAAACGGGCGGTTCGGGTCTTGTATATCGGAGCCGGACTGCTGTTGCTGGCTTATGTGGGCTCGCGCTTCGTGATGGAGATTTTCCTCGGGCGCGCTGTATGAGCAAGCTAGTCCTGATCCTGTTGGTGGTACTGGTGGTCATCTGGCTCTGGCGCGCCAACCGACCGGTCAGCAGTCCCAAACCAGGCACCCCAGGCACCTCCAAACCGCTGGAGATGGTGCGCTGCAGTTATTGCGCCGTGCACATTCCTATGGCCGACGTCGTGCAGGGTAAAAAAGGGGTGTATTGCTGCGCAGATCACCTTCAGCGCGCGGAGTCCTGAATGAGCGTGGCGCCCGAAGCGCAATCCTGGTTCGGCCCGTCCTTGCTGGACCCGGGCCTGGAAACGGCCGACAAACCCAAAGAATTTGAGCGTTTATGGCGCGGCTTCATGACCGCGCGCGTCACCCTGGGGCTGGGGCTGATACTGCTGCAGAGCACGCTGTACTCTTTTGGCACCGCCAAGGATGTCACCCTGATCCTGATCTGCACCGGCTACTTTGCCGCCGCACTGATGGTGCGCCTGTTGGCGCGCCAGGGACATCAGGGCGAAACCCTGAACCGCCAGTGGATGGTCACCATTGGGGTGGATATTCTGGCCTTCATGGCGCTGCAAGTGCAGCAGGGCAGCAACATCAATTACCAACCCTTGTTCGCGCTGCCGGTTTTGGCGGCCTCTATTTTGGGCTCTCTGCTGTTGGCCCTGGCCGCCGCGGCCGGCGTTACCTTGCTGCTGTTCAGCCATGCAGCTTGGGTCTACCTGCATTTACCGCTTGAAGCCACCTCTCTTTTTTTACAGGCGGCTCTGACCGGCACCGGCTGTTTTGCGATTGCCTTTCTGGCCCACCAGATCGCCAGCCGGCTGGCCAACGTGGAGCTGCGGGCAGAGCGCAGCCAACTGGCGGCGCAAGTCCAGAAACAGGTCAACGAACGGGTGATTGAATCCTTGACCGATGGCATTCTGGTGGTGGACCCGCGCGGCGCCGTGCGCGCCGCCAACCCGGCAGCGCGCCAACTGCTGGGCCCGGAGCTGATGCTGCGGCCCAAGGCGTTTAACCTCGCCGCCCAGATCGGCTGGCAAGGCTTGTTGGACCTGATGCAGCGCAGCTTCTCCAACAAGACCGACCAGCAGGGGGATGTCATCATTCACCATGTGGGACAAGGCCCCCGGCGCGTGCGGGCGCGCACCCAGTTGACGGGCAGCGATGAAGACAGCTTGTGCGTGATGTTTTTGCAGGATCAGCGCGAGATGGAGGCCCGGATTCGGACCGAAAAACTCGCCAGCATGGGCCGCATGTCGGCCGCCGTGGCCCATGAAATCCGCAACCCCCTAGCGGCGATTGTCCAGGCCAATGCCTTGCTCGACGAAGACCTGATCGACCCCCGGCAAAAACAGCTGACCCAGATGGTGCAGCAAAACGCCAAACGGCTCGGAAAAATCGTGCAGGAGGTGCTTGATGTGTCGAGCGTTCAACAACAGGAGAGTCCGCTGGCCGCCAGCGCCTTGCCCCTCAACGAGGTCGTCGCCAGAATTGCCCGCGACTGGCAAAGCCAGACGAAAAGCGAGCACAGCCTGCGCATCGACTTGCTGCCGCGTAACATCGAAATACGATTTGAAGCCGAACATTTGCGCCGGATTCTGGTGAACCTGCTCGACAACGCCAAGCGCTATGCCAGCGCACAAATTGACGCCATTCAGGTGTCCACCAACATGTCTGACATGGGGCAAGGCGTGCTCAGTGTCTGGAGCGATGGCCCGCCCATGGACCAATCGGTTGAGCGGCATTTGTTCGAACCCTTTTTCTCGTCCGAGAGCCGCTCCAGCGGCTTGGGGCTTTACATTTGCCGCGAATTGTGCGAAGGCCACGGAGCCTCGATTGCTTATTATCGAAGCACACGCAACGCCCGAGGCACACCGGTGGGAGGCAATGAGTTCCTGCTGGCCTTCCGCACCCAACATCTATAACACCATGGCCGCCAACACCTTGATGCGTTCTGCCCATATTCTGGTGGTCGACGACGAGCCCGACCTGAGGACGCTCTACGAGCTGACCCTGCTGCGCGAGGGGCATCGGGTGGAGACCGCCGAAAACCTGGCCGACGCTTTTCAGCTGCTGGACGAACACTCTTTCGATGCGGTCATCACCGACATGCGGCTGCCCGATGGCTTGGGCCTGTCCCTGATCCAGCACATCCGGGCCCAACAGCGCACCGAGCGCTGTGTGGTGATCACGGCCTACGGCTCGGCAGAAAACGCAGTGGAATCCCTCAAAGCCGGCGCTTTTGACTACTTGACCAAGCCGGTCGATCTCAAGCAGTTTCGCGCCGTCATCGCCTCTGCGGTGCAGGAGCCGGCGGCCAAGGGCACGCAGCTCCGCACTGCGACACCGCAACGCCGCGCCACGGACGACGCCACCCCCAGTTCGACGGGCGAGGCCGCACTGCGGCGGCTGGCTGGCGAATCCAACTGCATGAAACAGGTCAAGGAGCGCATCGTCAAAGTGGCTCGCAGCATGGCGCCGATTCTGGTGCGCGGCGAGTCCGGCACCGGCAAGGAGCTGGTGGCGCGCGCCATCCATGCCAACAGCCACCGCACCGAAAGGGCCTGGGTAGCGGTGAACTGCAGCGCCATTCCAGAGAGTTTGCTGGAAGCCGAATTTTTCGGCTCTAAAAAAGGCGCGTACACCGGCTCAACCCAGGACCGGGAGGGGTTTTTCCAGGCCGCCAGTGGTGGCACCTTGTTTCTGGATGAGATCGGCGACCTGCCGCTGGCCATGCAATCGAAGCTGCTGCGCGTTATCCAGGAACGCTGCGTGCGGCCCCTCGGCTCCGCGCAAGAAGAGGCGGTGGACGTGCGCATCATCAGCGCCACGCACAAAGACCTGGCGGCCGAAGTGCTGGCCGGGCGTTTTCGCCAAGACCTGTATTACCGCTTGAATGTGATCGAGATTGTGATTGCCCCACTGCGCGAGCGCCGCGAAGACCTGCCTGCGCTGTGCACCGCCTTGCTGCGCCGGATCGCCCAGGAGTCCCATATTCCGACCCCCACGCTGTCAGCCACCGTGCTGGATCAACTCGCGCGCGACCCGCTGATTGGCAATGTGCGCGAGCTGGAAAACTTGCTACACCGTGCCGTCACCTTGAGCGAAGAAGATGACTTGCAGATTGAGCCCTCCGGCTTCCAGGTACTGGAGCCCATGAGCGCCAGCACCCCGCCCATGCCGCGGCATGAACCATCGCCAGCCATCCCATGCGATTTGCAAGGCCACCTGGACCACCAGGAGCGTGACATCTTGCTGCAAGCGCTGCGCGAAAGCAGCTTTAACCGCACCGCCGCCGCAGCCCAACTCGGCTTGAGCCTGCGCCAACTGCGCTACCGCCTCGCCCGGCTCAACATGGACATCCCCAACAACAGCGACACCACCGATGAATCAACCTGAATTGCCCCCCACATCAGCGCTTTGGCGGAACGGCTGGTACCGGTTTGCGGCTCATCAGGCGTCACCCAACTTCGGGCCGCGGCCCCCTCAGACCCGCATCAGTTTGATCGTGCTGCACTCCATCAGCCTGCCGCCGGGACAGTATGGCGGCGACCAGGTGCAGCAGCTGTTTACCAACCAGCTGGATTGGGCGCAGCACCCGTACTTCAAAAGCATTGAGGGCATGGAGGTATCGGCCCACTTTTTTATTCGCCGCCAGGGCGAACTACAGCAATTTGTCAGCACCCTTGACCGGGCCTGGCACGCGGGGGCATCGAGTTACCGGGGCCGCAGCAATTGCAACGACTATTCCATCGGCATTGAGCTGGAAGGCCTTGAGGGTGGCCACTTTGAAGACGCCCAGTATGAAACGCTGACGAGCTTGTGCGCGGCCCTGATGCAGCAAGACCCCATCACCGACATCGCCGGCCACGAACATATTGCGCCCGGCCGCAAAGCCGACCCAGGCCCGGGCTTTGACTGGGCGCTGTTGCAGCGCGCCCTGGGCTTACCGTCGCGCTGCCTGCCAGACCCCTTGATCTAACCCGGCTGAGCCGCACCACCTAAGGCGAAAGCAGGCACAAGGCCTTGAGCAAACACGGTTTTGCAAGTCTTCGGATGGAATGACGGCATCCCAAGATACACTACCCCTAGTGCTTTAATTCAAGCCGACCCCCATATTTAGTGCGTGCTGCTAACCAAAACAGCCGCATCCTCAGGGGTCTCACGTTGCGGGCAACGTGAACACACCCCGTCAAACATCGATCAAGAAAAGACAAGCCATGCAAACCGTTTTAAACACGCCCCCCACGCACGCCACACTGGCGCAGTCAGGCACCGAGGCCGGCCACCCTACCGATGCCAGCGCCCTGAACCACTATCACATCCTGCGCCGCAACGGCGCCGTCGTGTCATTTGAGCCGAACAAAATCGCCATCGCCATGATGAAAGCGTTTCTCGCGGTCCACGGCACCCAGGGCGCCGCCTCGGCCAGCGTGCGTGAAACCGTCGAAGCCTTGACACAAACCGTGATCCGCGCCCTGATGCGTTCACGCCCCAGCGGCGGCACGTTTCACATTGAAGACGTGCAAGACCAGGTTGAACTCGGTTTGATGCGCAGCGGCCACCATGAAGTGGCGCGCGCCTATGTGCTGTACCGCGAAAAGCGCACCCAGGAGCGTGCCACCCAAGTCAGCCACGCCACGCCACCGGCCCCCGTGCTGCACGCGCTGGACAAGGGCGTGCGGATTGTGCTGGACCTGGACCGCCTGCAGGGCCTGATTCAGTCGGCCTGCGCCGGACTGGGCGTGGATGTGAAGCCCGAACCCATCATGGCCGAAACCCTGCGCAACCTGTATGACGGCGTGCCCATGGACGAGGTCTACAAAGCCTCGGTGCTGGCCGCCCGCACCTTGATCGAAAAAGACCCGGACTACACCTACGCCACGGCGCGCCTGCTGTTTCACACCATCGCCAATGAAGTGTTGGGCCGTGATGTGGTGCAAGCGGACATGGCGCAGGCCTACGTCGATTACTTCCCCCAATTCATTCAAAACGGGGTTGACCATGAATTGCTCGATGCCAAACTGCTGCAGTTTGACCTGCCCCGCCTGGCCGCCGCGCTCAAGGCAGATCGGGACCTGAAGTTTGATTACCTCGGTCTGCAAACCCTGTATGACCGCTACTTTTTGCACATTGGCAAAGCGCGCATTGAATTGCCGCAGGCGTTCTTCATGCGCGTGGCGATGGGCCTGTCGCTCAATGAATCGGACCGCGAAGCCCGCGCCATTGAGTTCTACGAGGTGCTCTCGTCGTTTGATTTCATGTCCAGCACGCCTACGCTGTTCAACAGCGGCACCTTGCGCTCGCAACTCTCCAGCTGCTACCTCACCACCGTGCCCGACGACCTGGGCGGCATTTACGACGCCATCAAAGAGAACGCGTTGTTGTCCAAGTTCGCCGGCGGACTCGGCAACGACTGGACGCGGGTGCGCGCCCTGGGCGCCCACATCAAGGGCACGAATGGCGAGTCACAAGGCGTGGTGCCGTTCCTGAAAGTAGTCAACGACACAGCGGTGGCGGTCAACCAGGGCGGCAAGCGCAAAGGCGCGGTCTGCACGTATCTGGAAACCTGGCACCTCGACATCGAGGAGTTCCTGGAGTTGCGCAAGAACACCGGCGATGACCGCCGCCGCACCCACGACATGAACACCGCCAACTGGATTCCTGACCTGTTCATGCGCCGCGTCATGGAAAAAGGCGAGTGGACGCTGTTTTCACCCAACAACGTGCCGGACCTGCACGACAAATTCGGCCTTGAATTCGAAACCGCCTACGTCGCCTACGAAGCCCAAGCCGCACGCGGTGAGATCAAACCGGCACGCACCGTGCAGGCCGCCGATCTGTGGCGAAAAATGCTCACCATGTTGTTTGAAACCGGCCTATATCGAGGCGTTGAC
>CAJAFJ010000595.1 GCA_903938955.1 uncultured beta proteobacterium
CTCTATATCAACTTGGTACGGGTTCGTCCAACCCTCAAGCACTATGCCTATATCTGCCCCCGCCACCCCCCGCACCTATTGCCTAAGCGACTTCGATTTCGTCTTGCCTGAAGCGCTTATCGCGCAATACCCCGCCGCTGTTCGCAGCGGCTCACGCCTGCTGGACGGCACCCGCGCCAGCCCCACCGACCGCATTTTTCACGATCTGCCCAGCCAGTTGCGCCAGGGCGATCTGGTGATCTTCAACGACACCAAGGTGCTCAATGCCCGCCTGTTTGGCGAAAAGCCCACCGGCGGCAAGCTGGAACTGCTGGTTGAACGCGTGCTGGGCGGCAACCAGGTGGCGGCGCACATGCGGGTGAGCAAAAAGCCCGAGGTCGGCACCACCGTCGCGCTGGTCGGCGCCCCCGGCACGCACGACAACCTGCGCGCCACGCTGCTGGGCCGTTGGCCGGATGCCGAAGGCGCGATGTTTCGCTTTGTGCTGTCCAACGACGCGGGCGACGACCCGCTGACGTTGATGGAACTGCACGGCCATGTGCCGCTGCCGCCCTACATCACCCACACCGATTCGGCTGAAGACGCCGCGCGTTACCAGACCGTGTTTGCCAAAAACCCCGGCGCGGTCGCCGCCCCCACCGCCGCGCTGCATTTTGACGATGCGCTGTTGGCCGCCATTGACGCCATGGGCGTGGCACGCGCTCATGTCACGCTGCACGTCGGTGCCGGCACGTTTCAGCCGGTCAAGACCGAGAACCTGGCCGAACACCAAATGCACAGCGAGTGGTACGAGGTGCCCAGCGCCACCCAGCTGGCGATTGAGCAGTGCCGGGCCCGCGGCGGTCGCATTATTGCCGTGGGCACCACCACCGTGCGCACGCTGGAGTCATGGGCGCAGAGTGGCCAAACCACCGGCGACACGCAAATCTTCATCACACCGGGTTTTGACTTCAAGGTGGTGGACCTGTTGGTGACCAACTTTCACCTGCCCAAGTCGAGCCTGATGATGCTGGTGAGCGCATTTGCCGGTTATGAGCGTGTGATGGACTTGTACCGCCACGCGATTGCGCATGAATACCGGTTTTTCAGCTACGGTGACGCGATGCTGCTGGCACGCCCAGGCGTTCAGATCGACCGGTGATTCGTCGCACAATCACTTGAGGTGACCTCTTGCCCCTGAGGCCGCCAGCCGTCAACCGGAAAGAAAAACCGCGAACATGAACACCTTCCAAAAGCGCACCGCCATTCGCATCGCCGCCGTCAGCATCTTGCTGGCCTCGCTGGCCAGCCCCGTGGCATGGCTGGTGGCCCGCGAAAATGCCGAGGAAGGCATTGTGTCGCTGGCCACGGAAGAGTCCGGGCGCTTGCTACACCAGTTCGACGCGATTGATTTAACCGGGCCGGACGCCGAGAAGCACGCCATTCTGGCCGCCAAAACCATTGCCGGGGGCTTGTTCGACATCGCTGAAATCTATGACCGCCAGGGCCAAAAACTGTCCGAATCGCTCACCAGCGAAGGCGAGGCGGTGGAGTCTTTGCTGCCCAAGCATGGCGCACCCAACTACCGGGACGCCTCCTACGAGAGTCTGAAACTCCCTGGCGACCTCTGGGCCTTGCGCGTCTTTGTGCCGCTGCGCAATTCAGCCACCGACATGCGCCTGCCCATCACCGGCTATTTTGAAGGCGTGCGCGTGGTGCCGCAGTGGCAAAGCGAGCAGATATTTTCCAGCTCCTTGAACATGGCCTTGATGGTCTGCCTGGCCTCTTTGCTGTGCGGCGCGGTGTTGTACCCGGTGGTGGTGCGACTGTCGGCCGACAACGAGCGCAAAGGGCGCGAGGTGCTGGACTCGCACATTTCGATGATGGAAGCACTCGGGCGCGCCATCGCCAAACGCGACTCCGACACCGGCGCCCACAACTACCGGGTGGCCTGGATCAGCGCCAGCATGGCCGAACGCATGGGCGTCACCGGCAGCGCCATGCAGGCCCTGATTGCCGGCAGCTTTTTGCACGACGTGGGCAAGATCGGCATCCCGGATGCCATTTTGCTCAAGCCCGGTAAGCTGGACGAAGCCGAGTTCAACGTCATGCGCACCCACGTCGCGCAGGGCGAAGAAATCGTCACCGGCATGGGCTGGCTGGATGGCGCCAATGCGGTGGTGGCGGGCCATCACGAAAAGTGGAATGGCTCGGGCTACCCGCGTCAGTTGGCAGGCGACGCCATTCCCCTGTCGGCCCGCATTTTTGCCGTGGCCGACGTGTTTGACGCGCTCTGCTCCAAACGCCCGTACAAAGAGCCGATGGGCTTTGACGCCGCAATGGCGATTTTGGAGAAAGACACCGGCAGCCATTTCGACCCGGCCGTGATGGCCGTATTCCGCCCGATGGCGCGCGCCATTTTTGACCAATTGGCGAGCAGCACCGAAGCGCAGGCCCGGCAACTGCTGGAAGACCGCGTGCGCCAGCATTTCGAGATGTGACGAGCCGGCAAAAAAGCCGGGCGCATGAAAGACAATAGCGCCCATGCTGAAATTTGAACTGCTCCAAAACGACCCCACCAGCCACGCCCGCCGTGGCCGCCTCCCCCTCCCCCACGGCGTGGTCGAGACCCCCATCTTCCTGCCCGTGGGCACCTACGGCACCGTCAAAGGCGTGACGCCGACC
>CAJAFJ010000596.1 GCA_903938955.1 uncultured beta proteobacterium
AGCAATAGCTGCACGGCACGCAGATTTTTCGTGCGGCGGTAGATTAAGGACGCCTTGGTTCGCCGCATCGAATGGGTTCCATATTCCGACGGATTCAGCCCAATCTCTGTCACCCACGAATCCACAATGCGGGCGTATTGGCGGGTTCCGATATGGGGTGACTCATGAATGCAGCTGGGGAACAAGTAGTCGTCCTGGCCAAGTTTGGCCTCCTTGATCCATTCACTGACAGCATCTCAGGTTGGATGCGTTATCTCGAACTGAACAGGCCGCGAGGTTTTTTGCTGCATCACGGTGGCACGCGGCGCAACATGTTCGCCATGGCAGATGTCGCGCACCCGCATCTTGACCAAATCGCAAGCCCTTAGTTTGCTGTCGAGTCCCAAGTCGAACATTGCGAGCTCACGAACCCGATGTTGAAGTTGAAGACGGACACGGATAGCCCAGATCTCTTTCAATTTGAACGGTGATTTTTGACCGACGATCACACCCTTGTTCCAAGGTGCGTGCTGAACGGACTCAGATGAGTTTTCCATGATGGACTCCTGGTTGATTGAGGAGGTCCAACTGTGAGCCGACGGCAGGAAAGTGCAAGCACAGGATTTCTCCGGCAGTAAAGCCGACCCTGGCCAAGTTCTGCAAAGTGCCTTGTGGAGTCCGCCTCGGCTGCTGGAAGCTAACCTTCAAAACTAAACGTCAGCGGTAGTAGCAAACAGGCTCCCGTGTGTAGTTCTTGCACCACCTGCATCACTTTATGTGACCATTTCTGGGGGGAGACATTCTCTGCGGCCGCTTACGGTAGCAGGCGCGATGGTGCCAGCCGCCGCAACTGACGTCCAAAGAGGTCACGAAAACGCGGGCTGTGCAGACATGCCCCGCCGATCAGTCCCACCACCGAACCCAGCACGGTATCCAGCAGACGGGCCTGTAGCAGCGCGTTCGGCGCCCCCTGTCCCAGGTGCGTGGCTTCGGCCAGAAAGATGGTCAAGGGGGTGATGAAAATGACAGCCAGGCCGTAGTGCCGCACCACCAGAATTTCGATCACAAAGGCCAGCGCCATCATCATCAGCGAGATACGCCACTGGTTCAACGGCAGCGTCAGCAAGCCCCACGACAGCAACAGACCGATGCAGGTGCCCATGATGCGGTGGACCTGCTTGGTCCACACCGCGCGCAATGACGCGCCTTGCATCACCGCCACGCAACTCACCGGCACCCAGTAGGACCGTTCCAGCTGCAGGGCCTGGGCCACGAGCAGCGACAGGCCCACGAACAAGCCGAGCACTACCGAGTCGAAGACCACAAAATCAAAGGTCGCCGGTGGCAATGGCTGCACGGGCTGGGGTGCTTGCTGTCGCAGGCTGAAGAGGCTGTAAAAAAAGGCAATCAGGCAGGTCTGCAGGCAACCCATGGTGAGCAACCCGACGAACAAGGGCACCTGCAACAGCTCTATCGGTGAGTAGGCGCCAATGGCGGCAGCCATGATGAAAAACAGGCTGCCCGGCGGGCCGATGGCGTAAAAGCGGCACACCATCGTGACCAGGATGGCGATGAAGCCCAGCACCGGCACCAGCAAGAGCGGAAAGAAATGGCTGATCACGCCCAGCGCATAACAGGCGCTCAAGCCGAAGGCACTGGCCATCAGCGACACCATGCGGTGCGACATCGGCGTATTGGGCAAATAGAGGAAAACCAGTCCGCCCATGGACGAGATCAGGCCGTAATTCAGGTGGTCGAAATAGGCCCCGATCAGTAGCGGCAGGCCCGACGCCAGCGCCGCACAAAACGGCATGGGCCAGCGCCGGTCACTGGCGTTGATGACGGCCAGCTGGCTCAGTTCGGTTTTCAGCAGCGCGTGAAGTTGGCGCCACACCTGCCCGTTCGTCATGGAGATGCCTGTTGAAAAAGGTGGTGGATTGACGATGGCTTCAAGTCGATAGAAGCGGCTAGTCAGGCACGAGCGCATCGCGTTCGTTGAGCAAGGTTTCGATTTTTTGCACGGCCCATCTTAATTCTGGCAGATAACGTTCGACCGCTTCCGAGGTCTTCAACGCCTTCTTCAGAAACACCACGTTGATACAGGCCAGGATGTTGCCCTTGTGGCGAATGGGAATCGCCAGGGCACCAATCTTGGCTTGCTGATTCCATTCGCCGTCGTTCGTCGCATAGCCCTGTCGGCGTACTTTTTCCAGCATCTGCGTCACCAGAATCCGGTTACGGGCAAAGCTGGCATTTTCATCATCGCCGGCCACGATCTGGAGAAGAATTTGTTGCCGCTCTTCATCACTGCAATAAGCCAGATAGGCCCGACCTGCGGCGGTGAACAGCACCGGCATGCGTTGCCGGATCATGGCCCGGTGAAACGAGAGTGGGCTGAAGCGGTGTGTGGTTTCGCGCACCAACATGCTGTCGCCTTCAATGGTGCATAAATCCGATGGCCAGACGATTTTTTGCAGCAACTCACCGAGCACCGGGTTGGCCACCTCGGAAATCCATTCGTCATCGGTAAACCCATCGCTCAACTGGCGGATTTTTTGATTCAGGCTGTAGTTTTCATCGGAGAGGTTTCGACGCACATAGCCTTCGGCCTGCAGCGTCTCCAGGAGGCGGCGCACCGTTGTGCGGTGCAAGCCCGTGGTCGCGCTCAATTCGGCAATGCTGGACCAGCCATGGGTCGAACCGCTGATCGCGTGCAGCACGGACAAGCCTCGGCTTAGCCCCTGAACATGTCGGTAAGTGGCCCCGCTTGATGGACGCATCGCTTCTCCATTTTTGACTGAAAACTTATCTTAAAACAACGTTGTGCACATTGTGCACATTTAATAACTAAATTTTTTATATTGACGGGATCTTCCTAAACTTGATTCACAAAGCGAAAAACGAGGTGCGGACTTCGCATCGACATAAATACAAGAGACCTAGGAATTTTCATGAACATGAAATTGAAATGCCTGTCGCACACGCCGCTGCGGGGACTGAACGACCCTGGCGCTGATGTGGTCCAGGAAGTGGATGCGGTACTCGCCAAGTGCCGAGCCGAAGTCGAGGCCTTTGACCCCGAACTGATCGTGGTGTTTGCACCGGACCACTACAACGGCTTGTTTTATGACCTGATGCCGCCGTTCGTGATTGCCACCGCAGCCGAGTCCGTGGCCGATTACCAGACCTTGCCTGGCCCGTTGTCGATCCCCAAAGACCTCGCGCTGGATTTGGCGCGCTTTATTCTTGAAAGCGATGTTGATATTGCCATCTCGCATCGCCTGCAGGTGGACCACGGTTGCACGCAGACGCTGGAAGAAATGACCGGCAGTTTGACCCGCTACCCGGTGATTCCGATCATTATCAATTCGGTGGCACCGCCGTTTGGTCCTTATCGTCGTGTCCGCAAGTTGGGCGAGGCGGTCGGTCGCTACCTGGCAACGCTCAACAAACGTGTGTTGATCCTGGGTACGGGGGGGCTTTCGCACGAGCCGCCGGTGCCGCTGTTGGCCGGCGCACCCGAGGAGATTTCTGATTTCCTGATTGCTGGACGCAATCCAACACCCGAAGGGCGCGCAGCCCGCCAGGCGCGTACCGTTGCCGCTGGAAAAGTATTCGGTACGCCTGACTGCCCGTTGACCCCCCTCAACGCGGAATGGGACCTGGCCTTCATTGAGACGCTGGTGCAAGGCCGACTGAGTGACATCGACGATTTCAAGATAGATGAAATTTCCAAAGCGGCGGGTCGCTCGACGCACGAAGTTCGCACTTGGGTGGCCGCCTTTTCGGCGCTCGCCGCTGCCGGGCACTACACCGCCCACAAAGATTATTACCGCCCGATTAACGAATGGATCGCCGGTTATGGCGTGGTCAGTGCCGACCAGGGCTGATGCCGCTTTCGATTGACCTGACCTTTGAATATAGACACCCCGCAGCGATGCGTAACAACCCGTGAGATGTAACCCCATGACGACGATAAATACACCCATTCCCACTGAAGCTGAAATCGTGGCGCGTGCCAATGCCATGATTCCATGGCTGCGTGAAAAGGCCGATGCCGTTGAAAAAGCGCGCATGGTGCCGGTTGAAACCATTCAGGCCTTCAAAGAAGCTGGTTTCTTCAAGATTTTGCAACCGAAGCGCTGGGGCGGCTATGAGATGAACCCCAATGTGTTGAACAAGGTACTGATTGAGCTGGCCCGTGGCTGCCCGTCCAGCGCCTGGAACGTGATGGTGCTGGGTGTGCATCCGTTTGAGATTGGTCTGTTGCCACAACGCTGCGGCGACGAGTTGTGGGGTGAAGACAATACCGCCCTGGTGTCCTCCTCCTACGCGCCTTTTGGCACCGTCAAGTGTGTTGACGGTGGTTACGTGCTGAACGGCGAATGGCTGACGTCCAGCGGTTGTGACCACGCGGCGGGTGGCGCTTTTCTTGGCGGGCGTGTGGCCGACAAAAATGGCGAAATGGCCTTCCGCTCGTTCTGGATCAATGCCAAGGACTTCGAGATTGTGGATGACTGGTACGTGGTGGGTCTGGCAGGGACCGGCAGCAAGAAACTCCTCGTCAAGGATGTCTTTATTCCTGAATACCGCAGTCATGTCATCGGCGCTTACGACGAGACATCGCACGGCGATGTGGACAACCTCTACAAAATGCCGTTTTTCTACGTGTTCTATGCCGCCGTGTCCTCGGTGATCATCGGCATGGCGCGTGGCATGGTTGATTTGTACGTCGAGCACATGGTGCCGCGCCAGAACTTGAACCAGGCCGTGGGCGCTGCGGTTCAGGACCCGTTCATCAAGGGTCGATTGGGTGAGGCCTATGCCAAGATTGTGGGCTCTACCGCCCGGGTTCTGCAGAATACCGATGAGGCCTGGAGCTTCGCCTCCCAAGGCAAGCTGGTGCCGTTGGATATTCGTGTTCGCCACTTTGCCACCAACCAGTTCACCGGCGGTGACTGTTTTGATGCGGCCCACATGATCTTCAAGAAAACATCGACCCGGGGTGTTTGGTCGAACAACCCGATGCAGCGCCAGATGCGCGACATCCTGGTCGGTGCCAATCACATTACCCAGAATCAGGACAACATCGGTGACCTGTTGGGTGGCTGCATGCTCGGCAATTCGTTGCCTGCTGCCAATCCATTTGGCGTCAAAGCTTAAGCAGGACAAAAAATCATGTCTAAAGAAATCAACCAGCTTCTGGACTGGAAGCCAAATGCCCGGCTCGCCGCCATGCCGACGATTACCTCCGATGAACACCGCTACGGTATGCGTCACTTTGCCGTTGGGGTCACGATCATCACCGCGCGTGATGGCGAAACTAAAGCCGGCCTGACGGCGACCGCC
Source organism: uncultured beta proteobacterium (assembly GCA_903938955.1). Next base: position 5,329 of record CAJAFJ010000596.1, read on the forward strand.
GTCTGTTCGGTCACGGCCTCGCCGCCACGGCTGGTGGTCTTCGTGAACAAAAATGTGGCCGCCAGTGACGTCATTAACAAAAGTGGCGCACTGTGCATCAACGTGCTGGAGGGCGAGCAGGAAGAAATCGCTAAAGTCTTCTCCGGCATGGTCACTGGCGTGCATGGCGAAGCCCGTTTCGAACATGGCAAATGGCGTGAACTGGCAACCGGTGCCCCGGCCCTGGATGGGGCCCTGGCCAACCTGGATTGCCGGGTGATCAAGGTGTTCGACGAAAGCACGCACCATGCCTTCCTGTGCGAGGTGCTGGCCACTTGCGAGCGCAATGACGGTGAAGCACTGATTTATCTGAACGGGGCTTTCCGGCGCATTCCGCAATAAGCCAGCCATCGAATGGCATGTCCTATTAATCCAACCAACGAGGAGATAAAAATATGAAACTGACTAAATTATTTACACTGACCATCACCGCCCTGGCTTGCGTGCAAGCCTATGCCGACATCAATGTGGGCGTGATCGCCTCGCTCACCGGCCCAGCGGCTGCGCTGGGTGCCGAGACCAAAAAAGCGGTCGCAATGTTCCCGACCCGCATCGGTAACGAGAAGGTCAATTTCATCCTGCTCGATGACGGCACCGACCCTACTAATGCCGTTAAAAACGTGCGCAAGCTGATCAGTGAAGACAAGGTGGATGCCATCCTCGGCCCGAATCTGGTCAGCACCGCCACCGCCATGGCCGATGTGGCCAACGCCGAAAAAACACCCATGATCTCGGTTGCCCCGCTGGATGTGGCGGGCGACAAACGCGGCTACATTTTCCGCAGTGAGCCTTCCGCGGACCTGATGGTCGAGCGCATCGTGGCCGACATGGTGGAGAACGGTGCCAAGACGGTCGGCTTCATCGGTTTCTCCGATTCCTGGGGTGAACTGCTGCTCAAGGCGCTGACCAAGGCCAGCGCAGGCAAGCTCACGATCGTCGCCAGCGAGCGCTATGGCCGCGCCGACCCCAGCGTGCAGGCGCAAATTTTGAAGGTCATGGTCACCAAACCGGATGTGGTGTTTGTGGGCGCCTCGGGCACACCCGCGGCCATGCCGCAAATCACGCTGCGCGAGCGCGGCTACAAGGGCAAAATTTACCAATCGCATGGCGTCACCAGCAAAGACTTTTTGCGCGTGGGTGGCAAGTCGGTTGAAGGCGCGCTGATTCCTGTGGGCCCGGTGCTGGTGGCGGAGCAACTGCCTGACAGCCATCCCGCCAAAAAGAATGCAGTGGCTTTCGTGAAGGAACTGGAAGCCAAGAACGGCCCTGATTCGCGCTCGACCTTTGCCGGCGCCTCCTGGGATGCCTGGCTGCTGCTGCAGAACGCCATTGTGGGCGCCCAAAAAGGCAAGACCAAACCCGGTACGCCTGAATTCCGCACTGCGTTGCGTGACGGCATCGAAAAAACCAACAAGCTGATCGGTACCAACGGCATCTACACCATGGGGGCCAATGACCATGCCGGTTACGACGCCAGCGCCATCGTACTGATCAAGGTTGAAAACAACCACTGGAAACTGGTGAAGTAATGGCCAGCGACGCATTACTCAGCACCG
>CAJAFJ010000597.1 GCA_903938955.1 uncultured beta proteobacterium
ACCCCGGCCTCGTGCAGCGCGCCGACCTGGTCGTGCATCAGCGCGATGAGTGGCGAAATCACCACCGTGATACCCTGCCCGGCCTGCTCCCGCGCAATCGCCGGAATCTGGTAGCACAGCGATTTGCCGCCGCCCGTGGGCATCAGCACCAGCGCGTCGCCCCCGGCCACCACGTGCTCAATGATGGCTTGCTGGGGACCACGGAACGCGCCGTAGCCGAAAACGTCTTGAAGGATGAGGTGAATTGACAAAATTTCTTGCTATTTATTTAATAGCTACACAATAAGGAAGCACGAAGGAAAGAAACCCCTTAGCGCAAGTACATCTGAACCATGCCCGGACAAGCCATCACCGACCACGGGGCGTGGGCGCCAAGTGTTTCATGCCGCTATTGTCCGGGGTTTTTGCACCGGCAACCGGCGCCATCGGCCCCCGGCTTTCTACAATAGCCAGCTATGAAAGCACTCCACTACACCCGCGCCCAAGCTTTGCCCGAGATTCTGGCCAAACGCATCATGATTCTTGACGGTGCCATGGGCACCATGATCCAGCGCTTCAAGCTGGACGAAGCCCAGTACCGCGGCGAACGCTTCAAAGACTTTCACAAAGACGTGAAAGGCAACAACGAATTGCTGTCGCTGACGCGCCCGGATGTGATCACCGACATCCACGAGCGCTACCTGGCCGCTGGTGCCGACATGATCGAAACCAACACCTTCGGCGCCACCACCGTCGCCCAGGCCGACTACGACATGGCCGACCTGGCCTATGAGATGAACCTTGAATCGGCCAAACTGGCCCGCGCTGCCTGCGACAAATTTTCAACCCCCGACAAACCGCGCTTTGTGCTGGGCGCTTTGGGCCCGACACCCAAAACCGCCAGCATCAGCCCCGATGTGAACGACCCCGGCGCCCGCAACGTGACGTTTGAGCAACTGCGCGCCGCCTATTACGACCAGACCCAAGCGCTAGTTGAAGGCGGCGCTGACGTGCTGCTGGTGGAAACCATTTTTGACACGCTCAACGCCAAAGCCGCCCTGTTTGCCATCGACGAATACTTCGAGGCCTCGGGCGAACGCCTGCCGCTCATCATCAGCGGCACCGTGACCGACGCCTCCGGGCGCATCCTCTCGGGCCAGACCGTCACCGCTTTCTGGTATAGCGTGCGCCACGCCCAGCCGCTGGCCATCGGCCTGAACTGCGCTTTAGGCGCCACCTTGATGCGCCCGTACATCCAGGAGCTGGCCCGCGTCGCGCCCGACACCTTCATCAGCTGTTACCCCAACGCCGGCCTGCCCAACCCGATGAGCGACACCGGCTTTGACGAAACCCCGGCCGACACCAGCCGCCTGCTGCACGAGTTTGCCGCCGAAGGCCTGGTCAACATCGTGGGCGGCTGCTGCGGCACCACGCCGGAACACATCGGCGCCATCAGCGACGCGGTGAAACCGCTGGCCGGGCGGGTGGTGCAGAAGGCGTTCTTTTACAAAGAAGCGGCGTGAAACCCAACCTGCAACCGGTGGCCCATCTGGGCCGGTTTGAACGCCTGCAACTGGTGGAAGATCTGTGGGATGAGTTTGCCGCCGAGACCGGCATGGAAACCCGGCCTGACGTGCTGGACGAACTCGAACGCCGCGCCGCCTGGCGTGATGCCCACCCGGCGCAGGGTAAAAGCCTGGCTGACATTGCCCAAGCGCTGGGCGTGAAACTGTGACCTGGCAGGTTATTTTTGAAGCTGCCGCGCAGGCCGAGATTGCCCAGGCCTTTGGCTGGCACGAACAACAATCCTACGGTTTGGGTGGTGATTTTTTGCGCGTGGTCGCGGCGGTTGAAGAACAACTGACGCGCAACCCACAAGCCTTTCCGCCCTCACGCGGCCGGTTTCGACGGATATGGCTGCGGCGCTTTCCGTATGCCCTGCACTTTGAGTTGTTGAACGAGCAACGCGTTTCGGTGCTGGCCTGTGTGCAGCACCGGCGCAGCCCGGCGCCATGACCAATTTGATAATTCAGGCCTGGCCGCTTGTTCGATTTTCTGCATCTTTAAAATTTATCAAAAAGGAACTTCGTCAAGTTCCTTAACCCTCTCACTTAGTTGTTCAAACATCTTGTTTACACGTGGACTGATGCGTGCGCGGGTAGAAGATGGAAGAGTGACCCAAAGTACTTCCATGATTTCATGCGCCACAGCTTGGAACTCATTCAACGCTTTTTCGCTTCGAGCT
>CAJAFJ010000598.1 GCA_903938955.1 uncultured beta proteobacterium
AGCTGGTTAAAGCTCATTGTTGATTAACCTCCCGCGTCACGGCTTGACCGTTTGGCGGATGCGACTGTGGCGAGGAAGGGCCTAGTAACTCTCTCAATTGTGCCCGAAAATGGCACTCCAACGTGCTGCCTTGCGGCAGCACACCACTAACCTGTTATCAAATCCTTGATTTGCTGCAACGCGGCTGGGTCATCCATGGTCGTCAAATCGCCCGGATCACGCCCTTCACACACCGCCTGAACTGCCCGGCGCAGCAGCTTGCCGCTTCGGGTTTTAGGCAGCACGGTGACGAAACGCACACGGGCCGGACGCGCCACAGCACCCAGGTCACCATCGACCAGCTTCATGATCTCGGCTTCCAATTTGGCGCGTGAAGCCTCATCGGTCACCAGGCTGGCGTCTTTCACCACGGCAAACGCCATGGCGACCTGGCCTTTGAGCTGATCGGCCACACCCACTACCGCTACTTCGGCAATATTGGTATGAGCAGAAATACTTTCTTCGATCTCGCGGGTACCCAGACGGTGACCGGCTACATTGATCACATCGTCGGTACGCCCCAGGATGAAGAAGTAACCATCCGCATCGCGAATACCCCAGTCGAAGGTGCTATAGACCAGCTTGCCCGGCACACTGGACCAATAGGTGCTGACAAAACGTGCATCATCACCCCAAATGGTTTGCAAACAGCCAGGAGGCAATGGGCCTTCAACAGCCACCACGCCCTTTTGATTGGGGCCGGTCAACTCTTCGCCGGTCTGGTCGTCCAGCAGTTTGACGTCAAAGCCGTAAACAGCTTTACCCGGAGAGCCAAACTTGGTGTCCATCTTCTCAACGCCATTGCAGATCGAGAGAATCGGCCAACCGGTTTCAGTCTGCCAGTAGTTGTCAATGATCGGCTTGCCCAAGCTCTCGCTGATCCACTTGGCAGTGGGCTCATCCAGCGGCTCGCCAGCCAAAAACAGGGCACGCAGGCTGGACAGATCGTATTTGGAGAGCAACGCCGGGTCTTGTTTTTTGAGTACCCGCACGGCCGTAGGGGCACTGAACATCACCGTGACTTTGTATTTTTCTACCAGACTCCACCAAATGCCACCATCGGGACGGGTCGGCAAGCCTTCGTACATGATGGTCGCCATACCGGCAATGAGCGGGCCGTAAATGATGTAGCTATGACCCACCACCCAACCAATGTCACTGGTCGAGAAATAAGTCTCACCAGCGTTGCCACAGTAAATGTGCTTCATGCTGGCGGCCAGCGCCACGGCGTAACCGCCAGTGTCACGCTGCACGCCTTTGGGCTTGCCGGTGGTGCCGCTGGTGTAAAGCGTGTAACTGGGGTGCGTGGCATCGACCCACTCGCATTCCACCACGGTGTTCAGATGCTGCTGGCGCAAAGCGCCCCACACATGGTCACGACCAGTAACCAGAGACATGGCGCTCAAGCCACGGTCCACTAAAATGACAGCGTCAGGCTTGTGGCTGGACAGGCGAATGGCTTCGTCCAGCAAAGGCTTGTAGGCAACCGCTTTACCACCGCGAGAGCCAGCGTCAGCACTGACAATCAATTTCGGTGAAGCATCTTCAATGCGCGAGGCCAGTGAACCCGAGGCGAAACCGCCAAACACCACCGAGTGGATGGCGCCAATGCGCGCACAGGCCAGCATGGCAAAGGCGGCCTCGGCAATCATGGGCATGTAAATCAGAACGCGATCGCCCTTTTGAACACCCAGCGCCAACAGGGACGCAGCCATGCGCTGCACCTCGGCATGTAAATCTTTAAACGAGTAGACCGTTTCCTCGTTGGTTTCAGTCGAGACAAAAATGAGAGCCGCCTGATCAGCCCGATCTTTGAGATGCCGATCCACCGCGTTATGACACAGGTTGGTGGTGCCACCGACAAACCATTTGGCAAACGGCGGGTTGCTGTAATCGCAAATTTGCTGAGGTGGGGTTTTCCAGTCAACCAGCTGCGCCTGCTCGGACCAGAATGAATCACGCTCGGTGAGCGAGCGCTTGTGGAATTCGTTATACGTTGTCAATTGTTGTCTCCTGAGGGACTCTTATGGTCCGGTTGCGATTATTAGCATCCAACTTGCTGCAAGCTGACTTTTACCCAGGTGGTCGGTTGAACGCGGTTGGGCTACAGCTTGCAATAATTACTCAGGAGGTTCAAGACAAAGCGACTGCCGAATGGGGGGCCAAATCACCGCATGATCCAGCCCGGCTGGGTTTATTTAACCAAGGCCAGGGCTTCTTTAAAGTCGGCATGTTCTGCCGTACGCAGCCACTCGAAAGCGACCATCTCGGTCGTGACCAACTCAGCGCCGGCGCCGGCCAGACGGTCAAAAGCCGCATCGCGATTACGCTCGGTGCGTGAACTGCAGGCATCGGTCACCACCCAGACATCAAACTCATCTTCGAGCAAATGCAAGGCGGTTTGCAAC
>CAJAFJ010000599.1 GCA_903938955.1 uncultured beta proteobacterium
CGTTCACGCGGCACACCGCGCATTGCCAACCGGCTGCTGCGCCGGGTACGCGACTATGCCGACGTCAAAGGTGCGGGCGAGATCACGCTGGAGATCGCCAACCGCGCACTCGCCATGCTCGATGTCGATCCGCAAGGCTTCGACCTGATGGACCGCAAATTGTTAGAGGCCGTGATCCACCGCTTTGACGGCGGCCCGGTCGGGCTGGACAACATTGCCGCCAGCATTGGCGAAGAGCGCGAAACCATCGAAGACGTGATTGAACCGTATCTGATTCAACAAGGCTATTTGCAGCGCACCCCGCGTGGCCGCATTGCCACGCTGGCTGCCTACCGGCACTTGGGTGTGACGCCGCCGCAAAGCAATACCAGTACGGGTTTGTTTACCGAATAGACCTTTGCTGGGATCAGTTTGTCGCTGGGGCTTACTTCCACAATTCCTTGACCTTGTCCAGACCGGCCAGGGCGCATTGTTCGTCCAGGTGGCCACCGGGGGCGCCGCCGACGCCAACAGCGCCAATCACTTCAGTGCCGACCTTGACCGGCACGCCACCGCCCAGCAGCAAGAAGCCGGGGATGTCCGTCAGGTTGGCGGCGCCCGGGTTCTTTTGGGCCCCTTCCATCATGGCCAGCGTGGCGCTCTTGGCGGACGCCGAGGTGAAGGCTTTTTGCAGGCTGGCGGCCAGCGTGTGCGGGCCGGCGTTGTCGGCGCGCTGCACGGCGCGCGTGCTGCCGGCCCGGTCCACCACGGTGGCGGTCACGGCATAACCATTGGCGCTGCAGGCGGCCACGGTGGCGCTGGCGATCTGGTTGGCCAGTTCCAAGGACATGTTTTTTTCGACCCGCACCGCTTGGGCGCTGGCCGCAGTAGCCAGCAGGGCGAGGACGAGGGCGGATGTGGACTTAAATTTCAGCATGGTGTTCTCCGAGTGTGAGGGGCAAAACGGTTCAAACAACCGTGCCGCTACTGTAAGACGCTAGCGCTGTTTTGGCCATGCGTACGGTTACGCCTGCCACTGCGTAGAACTACGGAGTGGGCGGGGCGGCGTGCTCGTCCACCAGTTCGGCGTACTGGCGGATCAGCTGCGCCAGCGACTCGGCTTCGAGCTTGGCAAACAGGTTGGCGCGGTGGCTTTCCACGGTGCGCGGCGACACCGCCAGTGCCCGGCCCATTTCCTTGTTGGTGAGCCCGGCCACGATCAGGCCCAGCACTTCGCGCTCGCGCTCGGACAGCTGGGCATAACGCGCCCGCGTGTGGCGGTCGCTCTGCTGGCGGGCGCGCGACTTGACGTGCTGGCGCACCCCGTTTTGCAGTGCCTCCAGCAGCAACTCGTCGTCCACCGGCTTTTCCAGAAATTCAGCGGCGCCGGACTTGAAGGCGCGTCGGCACAGGTCCACCGTGCCATGGCCGGTGAGCAGAATCACCGGCTGGTCCACGCCCTGCGCCACCAGCGTCTCCAGCACCGTCAGGCCGCTGATGCCCGGCATGCGCACATCAAGCACGATGACGCCAATGCTCTGCCGGTCGAATTCGGCCATGAAAGCCTGAGGCTCGGCCCAGCTTTGCACCCGCAGGCCGACGGTGCTGATCAACAGTGCCAGGCTGCTGCGCACCGCCTCGTCGTCGTCAATCAGGTGGATCAACGGGGATTGGGGCGGGTTCATGGTGGGCTCTCAGCAGTATCTGCCAGCGGCAGGGACAGGATAAATTCGGCCCCGTGCGGACTGTGGTTGTGGGCGCTGAGGCTGCCGTCCATGCTGCTGGCCAGCGTTTCGCACAGACTCAGACCCAGCCCGAGGCCGCCTTCGCGGGTGGTGAAAAACGGCTCAAACAGGCGCGGCAGCACATGGGCGGCGATGCCGGGGCCGCTGTCTTGCACGCTCAGGTGGCCCAGTGCGTTGCTCTGGCTCAGGGTGATGGTCAGACTGCGCCCGGTGGCGGGCATGTTGTCCAGCGCCTGCAGCGCATTCATCAGCAGGTTGTGGATGATCTGCTCCAGCGCCACCGGCTCGGCCCGCACTCGGATGGCGGCCCCGGTGGGCGCCAGCGTGGCCACCACCTGGTGCCGTGCCAGCTCCGGCTCCAGCAGGTACAGGGCTTTGCGCGCCGCGTCCTGCAGCTTGACGGTTTGCAACTGGCCGCCCAGTTCCGGGCGCTCCACCGCTCGGCGCAGCCGGCCAATCACCTCCGAGGCGCGCCGCGCCTGTGCCACCGCCTGCGTCATGGCCTGACGCACGCAGGGCAGGTCGGGTTCGTCCTCGTTGAGCAGGCGGCTGGCGGCCTGGGTGTTGGCCAGCACGGCGGTCAGCGGCTGGTTCAGCTCGTGTGCCATGCCGGCGGCCAGTTCGCCCAGCGTGTTCAGCCGGGCGACTTGCCCCAGACGCAGCAGCTCTTCGGCGCGGCGGCGCGCGTGGCGCTGGCGCAGCAGCGTGCGTGCCGCCCCCAGCAGCCCGGCCAGCAACAGCGACTGGCCCAGCAGCCAGCGCCACGGCAGCGCCAGCCAGCCAACCTGGCGTTCGGCCACCACCAGCAGGGGTTGGCTCTCGGCCGCCAGCTGCTTGCGGAATTCAAAGTGCCAGCCGCGGCTTGGGAAGGCGTCAAGCTGGCCTGCTTGCAACACGAACGATTGCCCGGCCTGGGTCAGGCTCACGCGCACCGGACTGGTCGTGGGGTCCATCGGCCATTCGCTCCACGGCACCATGCGCCGCAGGTCGATTTGCAACAGGTAGTTGACGGGCGCAGCGGCCAGCAGGAGTTGGTAGCGGCCTTGCGGCAGCTCCACCCCGGCCAGCACGGCACGCTGCAGGCGTTGTGATTCGGCTTGCGACGCTTGCAGTCGTTCATCGGCCCACGGCTGCGCTGCGTTCTGCCGCTGCACCGACAGGATGTGCGGGTACAGCGTCGGCAGGCGTTGCTCGGGCCGGGTGGTGGCCTCCGCGCCGCCCAGCAGCGCTAGCGTGGCCAGGATGGCGTCGTGCTGCACCACGCGCTGGCTCAGCAGCCGGTGCGTGATGCGGGCGTCGGTCTCGAACGCCTCGCGCAGCTGCGTCAGTTCGCTGCGCACCAGCCAGCCGGCGCCCAGCAGGCTGGCGAGGGCCCAAGCCAGCAACCAGGGTGCCAGGCGGGAGAAGGGCGAACGCATGGCGCAGGCGGCCCGAGTCAAGTGGACGTTTCGTCGCGCGTCGGGTCTTCCAGGTGCCGGGTGTCGGCCCAGCCCACCAGCGTCAGGCCGGCGGGCGTCCACATCAGGCGGTTGATAGCCGCGTTGCCCAGTTTCCAGCTGCGCGGCGCCCGCACATCCTGCCCGGTGGCGGCGCGGTACAGCGCATCCATGATGCCGCCATGCGCCACCAGCACAATTTGTTCGCCCAGGTGGCGCTCGCCCAGCTCAAAAGCGGCGCGGGTGATGCGCTCGCTCACCTGCAGCAGCGATTCGCCGCCTTCGGGCGCCCAATCCGGGTCGCGCTTGCGCCAGAGCCGGGATTGCTCGGGGTCGGTGAGTTCGATTTCGGCAAAGGTCCGGCCCTGCAGCACGCCAAAATGCCGCTCGCGCAAACCGGTATGGGCTTGCAGCGCGCCGCCGGTGGCTTCTGAGATGGCGCGTGCCGTGTCCCAGGCGCGCAGCAAATCGCTTGAGTAAATGGCTTGGATTGGCTCACTGGCCAGCGCCTGCGCCACGCGACGCGCCTGCAGGCGACCAGTGGCGTTGAGGCCGATGTCGAGGTGGCCCTGAATGCGGGTGTCCACGTTCCAGTCGGTTTCGCCGTGGCGGATGGCAATGATGCGGGTCGCGTGCATGGTGTTGTCTGGTTGGCGCCGAGCAAGGTCAGCGGGGGATGTCGATATTGATGTGCCGCACGCCCGGCGGCGGGTTGGGGAAGCCGCGCAAGGCGGCGTCAAACATCGCGGGCAGCACGGCCTCGGTGTCGGCCCAACGCCCGTCGTGCGCCACTTGGGACTCGAACACCACCTGCTGCGTGCTCAGGCTGCGGATGATCAGGCTGACCTGGCGCCAATAGTAGGGGGAGGTCGCCAGTTGACCAAAGGGCGCCCGGTCGCCCAACATCAGCGAGCCATTGCGACCACCCCAGCCCAGACCCCAACCGAAGCCAAAGCCGGGTTCGGGCTGCTCCCACGGCGCCCGCGCATCGACTTTCATGCCGTAGTTGACCAGCACGCTGTAGCTTGCCTGGCGGTCATGGCGCTGCAGCCCGACGTGTTCCAGCGCTTGCTGGGCCAGGGCTTCCAGCCGGGTTTGCGCGGCGGCATCGGCCTGCTGTGAGGGCAGTCGCTCAAACCGAAACAGCGCGCCCGCCGGGATGAGCGGCGGCGTAGCAAAGCTGCGCACCTCGGAGTCGACCAGCCGCATGCTGCCGCAACCGGTCAAGCCCATGACGGCAACAACAAGCGCTACAACAACGGGGTACATAAGGGCCTGCTGTCGATGTGATCCCACAAGCGGGCGACTACAAACTGACGACCTGCAAGCCGGGCAGGGTCGCTACCGGGAACTCTTCTTCGTCAAACACCTTGTCGCCGTTTTCGTCCGGCACACCAGTGGTGTTGATGTCTTTGAAATTGTGCCGCGTCACGTCCATCAGGTGCGAAGGCACCACGTTTTGCAATGCGGTGAACATGGTCTCTGTGCGGCCTGGGTATTGTTTTTCCCACTCGCGCAGCATGTTGCCGATTTGCTTGCGTTGCAAATTCTCCTGGCTGCCGCACAAGCTGCACGGAATGATGGGGAACTGGCGGTGCTCGGCCCAGCGGATCAGGTCTTTTTCGGCCACATTGGCCAGCGGGCGAATCACGATGTGGTCGCCGTTGTCGCTCACCAGTTTCGGCGGCATACCCTTGAGCTTGCCCGCGAAAAACATGTTGAGGAAGAAGGTTTGCAACATGTCGTCGCGGTGGTGGCCGAGTGCGATTTTGGTGATTTTCAGCTCGTCGGCCACGCGGTACAAAATGCCCCGGCGCAGGCGGCTGCACAGGCTGCACATGGTCTTGCCTTCGGGAATGACCTTCTTGACGATGCTGTAGGTGTCCTGCGTTTCGATGTGAAACTGCACGCCCAGCTTGGCCAGGTACTCGGGCAGGATGTGGTCGGGAAAACCGGGTTGCTTCTGGTCCAGGTTGACCGCAATCAACTCGAATTTGACGGGCGCCCGGGCCTGCAATTTGAGCAAAATGTCGAGCATGCCAAAGCTGTCTTTGCCGCCGGAGACGCAGACCATCACGCGGTCACCTTCTTCAATCATGTTGAAGTCGATGATGGCTTTGCCGACCTGGTGGCACAGGCGTTTTTCGAGCTTGGTGATCTCGCGCTCGATTTTGGGCTGCTTGGCAGCGGGCGCATCGGCCTCAGGGGCTTCGGTGCTGGTGTCGATGTCAGTCCAGACGGCGTTCATGTTTTCTTTCTCAAATTTACTCATAGTTACCACTGCCCGGTTTCAACCCGGATCGCGACTTCGCAGTCATCAAAAATCTCCAGCTTGGCGATCTTGACCCGCACGCCCAGCACGCCGGGCAGTTGCATCAATCGGCTGGCGAGCTTGCCAATCAGCGTTTCCAGCAGATTCACATGCTCGGCGGTGCATTCGCTGATGATGATCTGGCGCACCTTGCGGTAGTCCAGCACATGGTCGATGTCGTCGTCGTGCGGCAGCAGCGGCTGCGGGCCCAGGCTCAGTTCGGCATCGACCTGGATCGGTTGCGGCGCCGTTTTTTCAAGTTCCAGAATGCCAAGGTTGGCGTCAAAACGCAAACCGGTGAGCGTCAGGGTCTGGTGTCCAAAAGTGTGGGGCATGGTGTGGGGGCTCGTTGGCGGCGGGGAGTCAAAGCAGCGAGAAATCGCGTTCGAACTTCATCAAATGCTGGCCACCATCGACCAAAATCGTGGTGCCGGTGAGGGATTGGTTGTCGATGGCGAACTTGACGGTGGCCGCGACATCGGCCGGGGTCGATGAGCGCCCCAAGGGCGACAGCTGGTGCAGTGCATCAAATTTTTCGGGGCTCAGCATGTGGCTGGTCAAGGTCAGGCCGGGGGCCACGCCGACCACGCGCAGCTGCGGGCTCAAGCCCATCGCCAGCATGGTGGTGGCGGCTTCCAGCGCCGCTTTGGACAGCGTGTAGCTGAAAAAATCGGGGTTCTGGTTCCACAGCTTCTGGTCTAGCAAATTCACCACCACGCCCAGCGGGCGGCGCGCCTGGGCGCTGGCCGAACCATCGCGTCCCGTCACATGCTCGTGCAGCGCCTGCGCCAGAAGAATCGCGGCGCCGGTGTTGCTGCGCAGGTGCTTGTCCATGGCGGCAAAGCTGAAGGTGGCGGCGGTGTCGTGCTCAAAGGTGGAGGCGCTGTTGACCACGGCATCCACCCGGCCAAACTGGGCAATCACTTGCGGCAGCAGGTTGCGCACCGCTGTCTCATTCGTCAAATTGGCGCGAAAAGAGGCGCTGCCAGCCGTCAGCCGTGAGCAGTCAGCCACCGTTTTGGCCGCATCTTCGACCGAGTCACGGTAATGAATCGCCACGCGCCAGCCGTCTTTTGCCAGCGTGAGTGCAATTTCGCGCCCGAGTCGTTTGGCGGCGCCGGTGACAAGAACGCAACGGACCGGCGGGTTGGCGGAAGTGGGGGTGGACATTCGGGGACAATTCAAACGTTATGAAAATACCCCACAGTTTAACGAGCGCACTTTCCGCCCACATTGCGCAAACCATTGCTGACAGCAAGGGCTGGATCGGTTTTGACACCTTTATGGCGCAGGCCTTGTACACGCCGGGCCTGGGCTATTACGCCCATGACAGCGCCAAATTTGGCGCCATGCCACAAGCCGGTAGCGACTTTGTCACGGCGCCGGAAATGTCACCGCTGTTTGGCCAGACCTTTGCCGCCCAAGTGGCGCAGGCCTTGCAGGTGACGCAGACGCACGAGGTGTGGGAGTTTGGCGCGGGCTCCGGCGCGCTGGCGCTGCAATTGCTGGACACCCTGGCCGCGCTGGGTGTGCCCTTGACGCGTTACAGCATTGTTGATTTGTCGGGCAGCCTGCGCGCACGCCAGCAGGCCAAACTTGAAAAATACGCGCATGTTATGCGCTGGGTCAGCGAATTGCCGGACACGATGCAAGGCGTGGTGGTGGGCAACGAGGTGCTGGACGCCATGCCAGTGAAGCTGCTGTCGCGCGTGAACGGCGCGTGGTTTGAACGCGGCGTGACCTGTGACGCGCCCCAAGCTGAAGGCGAACTGGAATTTTTCTGGCAAGACCGCCCGACCGACCTGCGCCCGCCGGTGGCGATTGACGGCGAACACGATTACCTGACCGAAATCCACCAACAAGGCGAATCCTTTATCCGCACATTGGCCGACAAGTTGACTCAGGGCGCGGCTTTTTTCATCGACTACGGGTTCCCGGAAAACGAGTACTTTCACCCGCAACGCCACATGGGCACGGTGATGTGCCACTTTTTGCACAAGTCGGACCCCGATCCGCTGACGAATGTGGGCCTGAAAGACATCACCGCCCACGTCAATTTCACCGGCATTGCGTTGGCGGCGCAAGACGCTGGGCTGGAAGTGTTGGGCTACAGCACGCAGGCGCGCTTTTTGTTCAACTGCGGACTGGGTCCGCTGATGGATGCGTCCGAGTTGCCGGTGCGAGCGATGGCGCAGCGGCTGGTGATGGAGCATGAAATGGGCGAGTTGTTCAAGGTCATCGGCCTGACCCAGGGCGAGGCGTGGGACGCCATGGGCTTTGTCCAAGGCGACCGCACGCACACGCTGTAAGCCCGGCTGCACGGCTCACCCATGTTTCGCTGGCTGTTTGTCATGTTGCTGGCGCTGGTGCTGCTCAATGGTTTCATGCCCTGGCTGCGCAAGCTGGGACTGGGCAAGTTGCCGGGCGACTTCTCGTTCACGCTGCGGGGGCGGTTGTGGTCGATTCCGCTGGGGTCGAGCATCGTGCTCAGTCTGCTGGCCAGTTTGATCGCCAAGTGGATTTAATGGATTTAAGCCTGCATTGATTGCTGCCCTGCATGCGGACGGGCAAGAGGGCGCGCGGGACTCAGGACGGCGCGGCACTCAGCTCCGTTCGTGTCCCCCGCCCTGCGGGCTCCTCCTTGACCTCACTGCGCTGAATGCCAC
>CAJAFJ010000600.1 GCA_903938955.1 uncultured beta proteobacterium
CGGGCACGATCGGGTGGCCTGGAAAATGGCCTGCAAACACCGGGTGGTCCGCAGCAAAGGGCAAGGGGACGACGGGCATCTCAGGTTCTCGTGGCAAGGTGGGTGGCGCGCAGCCCGGCCAGGCTTGAGGCGGCTAATTTACCGTTGGCGTCGCGCGGCAGGGTCGCGAGAAAGACCAGCGGGCGCGGTAGAAAGACCGGGTCCACATGCTGGCGCAAGCTGGCCTGGATGGCGGCGCTCGTCAGCGAGGGCGCCACGACGAAGGCGAGCAGGCGCGGCGCTTCGTCGGCCGATCCGCTGTCGTGCATGCAGAAAACGCCGTCCTCCACGCCGGGCAGGCCGAGCAGCAGCTGGTTGAGAAAAGCCAGCGAGTTGCGTTTGCCGACGATGTTGATCATGTCAGAGTTGCGGCCCAACAGACGGAAGCGGGTCGGACTGAGCAAGTCCACGACATCGTTGAGTGTTTGGGGCGCATCAAAGTGCGCAGCACAGGCGCGGGTCTGGTCCTGGTCTTGCTCCAGCGCAATGCCGGCATAGGTTTCCCATTCCGTCCCCTGGGTCGGTCGGCGGGTTGCCAGCGCCCCGGTTTCGGTGGAGCCGTAGATTTCCACCATCGGCGCGTTCAACTGGGCTTCGACTTCTTGGGCCAGTTCCAGTGACAGTGGTGCTGTGGCCGACAGGACGGCGCTGACGCGCGGCAAGGTGATCTGCGCGTCCATCAGCTTGCGCAAGTGATAGGGGGTGGTCACCAGCAGGCGCGGTTCAGGCAGTTCAGCCAGGGCGCTGGCCACATCGGCCGGGAAGAACGGTTGCCGTGCGCTAAATTGACCGCCACCAAAGATGGGCAGCAGCACGGTCGCTTCCAGTCCAAACATGTGTTGGGGTGACACGGTGCCCAGCACCGAGCAGGGGCCACCGGCGACCTCCCACATGCGTTCGGCCTCGGCCATGGCGCACTTGTGCATGCGCCAGAAGGTCATGCTGTGGGCCTGTGGCTTGCCGGTCGAACCGGAGGTGAAGATGCGGACGATCAGCTGGGTGCGCGGTATCTGCGGCATGTCCAGCGGTGTGTCGGACGCGGGCAGGTCCGCGTGCGGCACCAGCACATACGGCATCTGCGCCAACATCGGGGTGGCTTCTTCGCCCAGGCAAATGGCATCGGGGTAATCGACAAACAGGGCGGCCATGTTTTCCGGGGCCGTCGAGTTTTGCAACAGGCTCACCACGCCGCGGCTGATGGCGGCAAACAGGGCGACGGAGAACCAGTAGCGGTCCTTGCACAGGTTGAACGCATGGCCGGTCTGCGGCAAGCGCGCCGCCAGGGCCAGGACATCGCGCAGGAATTCGGCCTGACTGACCGGGCGCTGGTGGCGGTAGGCGATGGCTTGAGCGGTCAGGGTGTCAGGTAACAGGGGCAACGTAGTCATGGGGCGGGGGCAAGGGTATTCTGGGCTGGGGGCTTGATCATCACGCCGGCACGGCCACGCAGCAGCAGACGGTCATGGCAGAGGATGCTGAAGTCGTACAGCAGACTGACCTCGTTGCCCGATAGGCGGGTGGCCTGAACGGTGATCTCAAAACCCACATCGTCCAGCCGGGGTGTCCACCATTCCACGTTGCGGACACTGGTGAGGTAGCCGACTTCCGGAAGTTGATCCACCGGCGCCAACAGGGCGCCATGCACCGCCATGGCCTGCGCTGCATATTCGATACCGGCGCTGATGGGTAGCCCGTGTGCATTGCGCAGCGGGTTGTCCAGTGCCTCGTGGCTATAGGCGCTGCATTGGATGTCGGTGTCGTTCCAGTGCTTGACCGCGTCCAGCAGGCACATGGTGCCCTGGTGCGGAATGTGGCGCTGAATCCAGGTCCGGTCGATCTTCATGGTTGCAGCGTGATGGCCAGGTTGAGCCCCTGCAGGTACTCAATCACCAGATCCTGCGGCTGTTGCGTGGCCAGGGCCGACAGCAGCGGCAGTGCGCGGGCGGCAGGTATGTTGCAGCGCATGGCTTCGAGGTCCGGCGTGGGCATGGCGTGGGCGGGTTCCTGCGTCAGGGACAGCGTCAGGCGGCACAGGGTGGTGGCGTTACGCACTGGCGTCAGCAGCAGCGCCACGCCGAAAGGGTGTGGGATGCTGCTCAGGGCGCGCAGGGGCTGGGGATAGGGCGTGTCGAACGCCACCAGCAAGCAGGGCTGGGCGTTGCTGTGGATCTGGCTGGCCGCTTCCAGCAGTGCAGCGCCAAAGCCGGCGTCATGGGCGCTCAGGCTGGTGGAGGGCTGCTGACTGCCGGTGGCAATGCTCCAGTAGCCAGCGGCTGCGTTGTGTACCGCATTGTGAAAGCGGGTGGGCGACATGGCCCGGTCGATTGAGGCCAGGGCTTCCAGAATTTGGTGACAGTTGTCGCAATCGCCAGCACTTGATGCAAACACGGTGCTTAACTGCTGAAGATCGATGGGTGACTGCCGGGCCGCGTCATAGCCAACCGCCATGGCCAGTTTGACTGCGATGCCGAGTCGACGTCGTTCCGCAGCGGGCAGGGAGTCGATGCTAGGCAGTTGCAGGGGCGCCGCCAGGTAGGTTTGCGGCGCAGCGAGCACGGCCCGGGCGTGAGCCCACCCATCAAGTCCAGGGGCATACAAACCAACGCCGTCAACAAAAACCTGCAGGGTCGTCATGCCCTTTTCCGGGAGAACAGCAGACTGCAATTGCTGCCGCCAAAGCCAAAAGAGTTGCTGAGCGCATGGGTAATGGCCAGTTCCTGGTTCGCCAAAAGGTAATTGCAATGCAGGCGTGGATCGACGGTGCGGGTGCCGACACCGCCGGGCACAAAGCCATGGCGCAGAGCCATCGCGCAGATCACGGCTTCCACGCCGCCAGCAGCGCCCAGGGTGTGGCCGGTGTGGCCCTTGGTGGAGCTGCAGGGTGTGCTGGTGCCGAACACCGCCGTCACGCCCAAATCTTCGGCGGCGTCGTTGCTGGGGGTGGCGGTGCCGTGCAGGTTGATATAACCAATGGACGCGGGCTGTAGACCCGCCATGTCCAGGGCGGCCTGCATGGCCAGGCGCGCACCCAGTCCCTCGGGGTGGGGCGACGACATGTGGTGCGCATCGCTGGATTCGCCGACGCCGCTGAGCAGGATGTCATCGGTCTGGGCCTGGTCGGCGCGCTCCAGCAAGAGGAAGGCGGCGCCCTCGCCAATCGAAATGCCGTCGCGCTGGGCGTCAAAGGGCATGCAGGGGCGAGGCGAGACCAGTTGCAGCGAATTGAAGCCGTAGACGGTGGTCAGGCACAGGGAATCCACGCCACCCACCACAGCGGCATCAATCAGGCCGCAGCCGATCATGCGCTGGGCGATGCCAAATACTTTGGCGCTGGACGAGCAGGCCGTGGAGACGACGTAGGCCGGACCCTGCAGATCGGCGTAGTGGAGCACGAAATCCGCCACGGAGAACATATTGTGGGTGTGCCGGTAACTGTGGCTGGCGGGCAGGGCGCCGCTGACCGGGTCGCGCTGGCGATAAGCCTGCTCCGAACTCAGAATGCCGGACGTGCTGCTGCCCAGGAACACGCCGATGCGTTGTCGGCCATAGCGTTCTGCAGCGGCTTGCACACTCTGCATGAAACCATCCTGCTCCAGCGCGAGCTGGGCCAGACGGTTGTTGCGGCAGTCGAAGTCCTGCATATCGGCGCGCATGGCCATCGCATCCAGACCGTCGACCTCGCCCAGGCAAGTGGGAATATCCACCGTTTCCCAAGAACGCGCTTGCAGGCCACTGCGTTGCGCACGCAGCGCACTCAGCGTGTCAGTCAAGCCGCGCCCCAATGCGGTGGTGGTTGTGAATGTTTTTACTAATAATGGTTGCACGGCAAATTCACATGATGGAACGGGTCAATTTTACTTGACCGGGCGTCTGGGCAGGACTTTCCGCCAGGCGTTGGCACGCGGGGTGTCGTCGCGTCTCGGCCGCCTGTAAGGACGGTCAGGCCGCATCCATAAGTTGTTACGTCAGGGCAGGTGGCATGCGTGTGCCAGTGTGACAGGGCTTAGCCCACGGGCGCGCAGGGTGTCCAGCAAGCGGGGCAGCACGCTCACAATCAGCGCTTCGCCCGCAGGCGTACGTGCTGCATTGCCATCGTGCAGTAGCAAGATATCGCCGGCGGCGAGTTGATGGGTCAATCGCTGTAGCACTTTTTCAGGATCCCGCTCCCGGGTATCGAAACCACGGCGGGTCCAACTGGCGAGTTGCAAGCCGGCGCCATGCAGCACAGGGTCCAGAAAGGGGTTGCGCAGACCCGCGACGGCGCGGTAGAAGTGCGGCGCCTGGCCGGTGATGCGCTGCAGGATGTGTTGACCTTCCAGAATCTCGCGGCGCCAGCCGGTCGGCCCCGAGAGCGACAGGAGTGTCGGGTGGCGTTCCCCGTGGTTTTCAATGCGGTGTCCGGCTGCCAGCATGCGTCGGATGAGTTCTGGATGCGCTGCGGCGCGCTGGCCTATGCAGAAAAAAGTGGCGCAGACGCCATACTGCGCAAGGATGGCGAGCACCTGCGGGGTCACCTCGGGATCGGGGCCGTCATCAATGGTGATGGCCACTTCAGCCCGCTGCACCGCGGCCGTGGGGAGGCGCACCAGGTTGGCGCCCAGGCAGGTGCTGCGTGGCCACAGACCGGCCGCCATCAGCATCAGTTGACTGAGTAACACGGCTGCCGCCGCCCAGCGCCATGCTGGCGGGTCGGACAGAAGCAGCCCCAGCGCGGCAACATGGATTACCAGCTGGATCAGTAGAAATGGGCTAGGCCGCCAAGCGCGAGGTTTGGCCGGGTTGGTTGGCGCTGGCCTTGAATGGCTCACGGGGTGATGACTTTGGCGATCGTCATTTCCTGGCGGTCTCCATCGGCCTGGTCAAAGGTAATGGTCTTGATGTTCGCATCGGCGCCACCGATATGAATCTGGCGCACGACTTTGGCCACTGCTTTTTGCAAAGGGGTCAGGGTTAGCTTCCATTTGCTTTGCCCGCCGGTGAAATCAAGGGTGTAGTTTTTTTCCAGGGCGGCCTGGTCGCCGCTGAGCGTGCCCCGGATGCTGTCAACCAACGCGGCAACTTCCGGGTGGTCTTGCAGACGCAGGTTGAGTGGTCGCTTGTCATGCAGGATGAGGGTCAGCTTGTCGCCCTCTAGCAACATGGCTTCCGGGCGAGGCTTGAGGGTGCGTTTCTCCAGGCGGTCTGGCGCCTCGAAAGACAGTTCGCCGGATGATTCCAGCGGTTTGTCCAGAATGGCCATGTATTTTTTTTCGACAAAGCTGGCTTTGCTGGATTTTTTCTGGGCCAATGACTGCATCAGGTCGGGCAGTGCCCAGTCGCCGGCATAGCTGCTGGCGCACAGAACCAGGCCGATGAAGGCGGCGAACAGTTGCGACCGGCGAACGAATCTGCGCAAAGGCATATCAGCGTTGTTCATAGGAGCGATAGGCTTGGATGGTCTGGGCGATGCTGAAGTGGGCGCGGTCGGGCAACACCCGCACCCGCACCAAGTACTCGATGACAAACATCAGTCCAACGATCACGGGGGTGAGCAGGTTGGCGAAGTAGGACCAGACGGCCAGCGGTCCGTAGAAGAACAGGCCCACCGACACCACGCCACTGGCAATAAAGTAGGCGGTCCAGACCAGCGTGACTTTCCATGTGTAGCGCATGTAGACCGGGTCAGCCGGGCCCGCCAGCATCAGGCGTGTGACGCGTGAGCACAGGGCGTCGGCATCGCCACGTCCCAAGGTGCTGCCAAAGGTGATGGCCAGCAGCACCATGGTGCCGGCATGCTGCATGAAATACAGCCAGTTGACGTGGTTGCGCAATTCCTCCAGATACAGCAGCACGGTCAGCGCCAGCACGGCCAGCAGGGTCAGGGCCAACCAGCGCATGCGGGAGTGCCAGGCGGCCAGCAAGGCCATGACCGTCAGCGGCGTCACGCCCAGCGCCAGCATCAGCAAGCTGGGGCGTTCGTCGATGGTCAACAGGTGGCTGAAAATAAGGTAGGCCGCGCCTGCGACGGCGATGACCGCGATCACCAACAGCCGCGTGAGCCGGGTCACTTGGTGCGCTTTTCTGCGATATAGGCACTCAGGCTGCGTAGCGATTTGAAGATGGCGAAGTTGTCGTCGCCTTCGGTCTTCATCTGAATGCCATATTGTTTGGACACCACCAGCGCAATTTCCAGGATGTCGATGGAATCCAGTCCTAAACCATCGCCGTACAAATCGGTGTCGGCCTCAATACTCTCTGGCGTGACCTCTAGATTCAGCGCTGAAACCATGAGTCGTGCCACCTCGCGTTCAAGTTCGGCATGGGTCTCGGCAGCACTGGATGGGTTAGTCATGGTGTAAAGGATTCATGGAATAATCGGTTTGCGGCGCGGTCCGCAATCTGTGGCATGGCGCATTTTAATGCTATCAACCTATCTTCCAAGTCCACTCCACCTGCATGCCTACTGATTCCACTGCCCGATCTGTTGTTGATTGGCGCGCGATATTTCTGAACGATTTCTGGTTCAAATTTTTGGGCACCAGTGCCTTCATGTCGCTTTTTTTCTGGGCCTATCTTTTTCTACTGAAGAACCCCGCGTTCCCGGTGACGGTCATGCCGCTGACGGTGATCGACCAGTGGGTCGGTTTTGCGCCGCTGGCACTGATCCCGTATCTGTCCCTGTGGATTTACTGCTCACTGCCCGTGACCTTGATGCCCACGCGTGCAAGGCTGCTGAACTTCGGGTTCTGGATTGGCGCCATGTGCTTGTTCGCCTTGTCTATCTTTTATTGGTGGCCCAATGCCATGCCACCGGCCGATATCGATTGGGCGCAGTATCCCGGTGTGGCTTTTCTCAAGGCCGTGGATGCGGCTGGTAATGCCTGCCCTTCGCTGCACGTGGCGGCGGCGGTGTATTCGAGTTTCTGGGTGTACTGGTTGATGCGCGAGCTGCGCCTGGGGTGGCGCGCGCAGGCGATTCAGATTTTGTGGGGCGTGGCCATTGTGTACTCCACCATGGCCACCAAGCAGCATGTGTCGCTGGATGTGCTGGCGGGAACGGTGCTGGGCATTGTGTTTGCCCTGAGTTCCCGCTGGTTTGATCGCCAACTGCAACCCTCTCTCATCAATCTCAGCGCTGACCGCGTGCGATGATTGACGCTTATTCCGTATTACCTAGCAAGGCGAACCCCGTGCACATGATGTGGCGGGCTTTCTGTATCTCATGAACGATCACGACATCGCATTCCGCGCCGAATTAAAAGCGTACATCCTTGCCGCTGTGGACAAGACAGAACCTGCCGACGGGCTGCGCGACGACGAACCGTGGTTCGGGCCAGAGTCCCGGTTGGATCTGGATTCGCTTGATGCGCTGCAGATTTCCATGGCGATTCAAAAAAAATACCGCGTGCGCATGCCCGACAGCAAAGACACGCGCCGCGCCATGGTCTCGCTATTGGCTCTGGCTGAGTATCTGCGCACGCATCAACCGGCATGAAGCCGGTGTATCTCACGGGTCGCGGGCTGGCTTGTTCGCTGGGCTTGAATGTGGCGACATCGTTGACGGCCCTGCAGCAAGGTGACGACGTCGCTTCGTTCTATTCTTTGCCTGGTGAGTCAGACGCCCGCATTCCGTATCGCGCCATTGCTGACGGTCAGGAGGATTGGAATGAGCGCGCCCGCGCGCTCATTCGGCGAGTCGCCTTTGACGCGGGAGCGCAATACGCCCGCCAAGGGGCGTTGTTCATCGCCACGTCGTCGTTCGATATCGGTGCCGTGGAGCAAGGTGCGGCAGGCATGGATTACCAGGCATTCGCCGACAAGATCGCCGGTTGGCTGGGCTGGGCAGGGCCGGTGTACGTGGTCAGCACGGCCTGCACCTCCAGTCTCAATGCCATGATGGCCGCGCATGCGTTGCTGCGCAACGGCGAGGTGCAAGATGCGCTGGTGCTTGGCGTGGAGTTAAATAATCGACTGACTTTAGGTGGCTTCGCCGCCCTGCAATTGCTCTCACCTGGCCGCAGTAAACCGTTTGGTTTGGATCGCGATGGCTTGGTGTTGGGTGAGGCGGTCGCTGCGCTGCGCTTGTCCACACGCGAAACAGCACCCTGGAAAATGTTGGGTGGCGCCAATGTGGTGGATGGCAAGCAACCAACCAGCGCCTCTGCTTCAGCGGTTGTTCGCATGTACGAAAGTGCGTTGGCACAGTGTGGTTTGGCAGCTGATGCCATCGACCTCATTAAGGTCCAGGCCGCTGGTAGTCCGGGTAACGATGCGATTGAGGCGCAGGGCTTGCGTGACATGTTTCAAGTCGTCCCACCCCTGGCCTCACTCAAGGCAGCTATCGGACACACCATGGGCGCTTCCGGTGCCGCAGAAATCGCTCTGCTCACCGCCTGTCTGGAGCAAGACGTGTGGCCGAGGTATGCCGATGCGGTGGACGAGAGCCTGGGTGTCAACCTTGCTGTGCACCAGCCAGATTCAGTGCGCCGAGTCATGGCGACCATTTTGGGATTCGGCGGCGGGCATGCCACGGTGGTGTTGGAGCGCGCATGAGTCACTTTACCGTCAGTGGACGCTGCATCGCCGCCCCGCCGCCTGCTGATTGGCGTGAACAACTGGCGCAATGGCTGGGTGCCAAGCCCCGTCGTATGGGCACTTGGGCTGAATTGGGGCTGTATGGCGCATTGCGCTGCATGGCCGATGCCGGAGAAAAAACGTTGCCACCGGATGCGCTATTGCTGTTGTCCAGTCGACGCGGCACTTATACCGCCACCAGCGCCGCCTTGGTCCAGATGCATGACAGCTTGCCATTGCCGCTGACGTTCCTGCAAACACAGCCAAGCCAATTGTTGGCTTTGTTGGCCGCACAAATGGATTGGACCGGCCATGCCTGTTTTCTCGCCGGTGCGCAACCGCAGGACGTGTTGCGATTAGCGGCTGCGCAGGCAGGGGAAGGCGGGGTGCTATTGGGTTGTGTGGATGAAACGAACGATGGTTCAACGAACTGGCTGAGGCTTCGCCGCGGTGTGATCGAAAAATACGATTTTGTTTCCGCTTTTTCGGATTGGATGTCCCCGCTTGATGTCAGTCATGGGGTCTAGCTTGCCCGTTGGCATCCATAGTTGGAATGATAAAATTCCTACCACTTTTTCAATATCCATCAACTATGGATGACTTTACAGTTGCATGGCGCCATTGAACACAATTGACTCCCCCACCCGTTCCCGGGCCAAGCGCATTTTGGTGCTGTCTTACTCACAAACCGGGCAACTTGCCGACATCACGCAGAGCATCGTGGCGCCACTGCAGCAGTGCAGTCACTTCGCTGTTCACATCGAGATCTTGCGCCCGGTTGCGCCCTATCCTTTTCCGTGGCGGTTTTTCAGCTTCCTTGATGCCTTTCCCGAATCTGCCCAGATGGTGGCGCCCTCGTTGCACCCCTTGTCCCTGACGGGGGACGAAGATTTTGATCTGGTGATCCTGCCTTATCAGGTCTGGTTTCTCGCCCCCTCGCTGCCCATCACCGCCTTTCTCAAACATCCGCTGGCCAAAAAACTATTGGCGGGCAAGCCGGTGGTGACCGTCATTGCCTGTCGCAACATGTGGATGCTGGCGCAAGACAAGATGAAGAGTTTGCTGGCTACCTGCGGCGCGCGTTTGCTGGACAACGTCGCGCTGGTTGATCCCAGCCCGACCATGACCACCCTGTTCACCACGCCCGCGTGGCTGCTAAGCGGCAAGCGCGATTTTTTACCGGGCTGGCCCGTAGCCGGGATAGATGCAGCCAGCATAAAAGCGGCCAGCCGTTTTGGCTGCGCGCTGCGCGATGCCTTGCAGGGCGACCAGGAGCGCGGCACGGCGCCTTTGCTCGCCGGTTTGAAGGCGGCAAACTCTGATCCAAGTCTACTGTTCAGCGAAAAAGCGGCCACCCGAAGCTTCTACCTTTGGGGTAAGTTGCTGCGTGCCGTGGGTGAGCCGGGGCAGTTGCGTCGCCGTCCTTTTCTCATGTTGTATGTGATTTTCTTGATCACCCTGATCTTGACCATCGTGCCCTTGAGCTTGCTGATACAGGCTGTATTGCGGCCTTTCTTGCAGCGGAAGTTCGCCGCACTCAAGCAAAAATTTGACGCGCCGTCGGGTTCCGGTATCGAGAGGATGTCTTTGTATGAGCCATGAAGTTTTTCTGACACGCACATCGGCCTACCTGCCGTTGGCTCCCGTGGGCAATGACGAGATGGAGTCGGTACTCGGCATGGTCGGTGGGCGTCCTTCCCGGGCACGTCGCATTGTGTTGCGCAACAACGGCATTCAGAGTCGTCACTATGCGCTGGACCCGGCCACCGGTGAACCGGTGATGACCAACGCTGAACTGGCCGCAGAAGCTGTGCGCGCCCTGGGCGATATCGGCCTCGTGGACTGCCTGGCAACCGCCACGTCGCGCCCCGATCAATTGATGCCGGCGCATGGGGTGATGGTGCATGGCGCTCTGGGGTGGCCGCGTTTGGAAGTGGCCTCGCTGGCCGGTATTTGCGTCGCAGGCGCGACGGCGTTCAAGTACGCCTGGATGGCGGTGCGTGCCGGTGAAGCCCAGCGTGCGGTGGCAGTGGCCTCAGAGATGGCCTCGCTCGCTTTGCGCGCCCGCAATTTTGACGCCGAAGCCGAGTACAAAGTCAACGAACTCGAAGAGCGCCCTGAAATCGCTTTTGAAAAAGACTTCCTGCGCTGGATGCTGTCCGACGGTGCTGGTGCCGTGCTGCTGGAGAACAAACCCAGCGGGCCGCTCAGCCTGAAAGTGCGGTGGGTCGAGTTGTCGTCCGCCGCGCATGAACTCCCCGCCTGCATGTATTCCGGTGCTGAAAAGAACGCCGATGATTCGTTAACCGGCTGGCAATCGTTCTCGACGCACGAGTGGGCCACGCGTTCGGTCTTCACGGTGAAGCAGGATGTGAAGCTGCTCAACGAACATGTCATTCGCGCCACGCTCACCGACCCGCTGCGCGAGTTGGTGAAAAAGCACCATCTGGCCGGCCAAACAATCGACTGGTTCCTGCCGCACTACTCCTCCAACTATTTTGCCGAAGCGGTGGCGCAGGGTGTGGCCGAAGCCGGTTTGAACATTCCGCGCGAGAACTGGTTTACCAACCTGGTTCAAAAAGGCAACACCGGGTCTGCGTCACCCTTCATCATGCTGGATGAGTTGTTTCATTCAGGCCGCATCCAGCAAGGGCACACCTTGTTGATGTACATCCCCGAAAGCGGCCGCTTCTCCAGCGGTTTTATCTTCATGGAAGCGGTCTGATGGACGTGAACGACGTGCCCCAAGAGGGCAATTGCACACTGGGCACGCACCGCAAGGCGCTGTACGCCAAAGATGCCGAGGGCAAGATGGTGATCGTCCCCTCGCGCGGTTCGGAAGTGGACGAGACCGTCACCCTGCAGGCGGTGCACCGCATGCAGGCACTGACCGAC
>CAJAFJ010000601.1 GCA_903938955.1 uncultured beta proteobacterium
ACGCCTTAAGGAAAAACAGGCTCCAGACCACGTGAAATATGCGCAAGCAGCTACTATATTAATAGCAATTCAACCACCCCAAGAACCCAGATTTATGCCCCGTTTTTACTGTCCCACCCCTTTGATCACTGGTGAGTTGCTTGAACTGCCCGCTGGCGCGGCCCGTCATGTGCAGGTGCTGCGCCTGCAACCGGGGAGCAGCATCACGTTGTTCAACGGCGGCCCCGGCAGGGTGAGCAGCGCAGGCGAGTTCGAGGCGACGGTCACCCGCATGGGCCGCAGTGACGTGCAGGTGCTGGTGGGCGCGCATCTGCCTGTGGAGCGTGAAGCGGCGCGCCCGGTGCATCTGGTGGTGGGCATGCCCGCCAATGACCGCATGGACTGGTTGGTCGAAAAAGCGACCGAGCTGGGCGTGGCCAGTCTGCAGCCGCTGATGACCGAGCGCAGCGTGCTACGCCTCAGCGGCGAACGGGCCGAGAAAAAAGTGGCTCACTGGCAAAGCGTGGCCATCGCCGCCTGCGAGCAATGCGGCGGCAACCGGGTGCCGGTGATGCATGAGGTGATGAGTTTCACCGCCTGGACCAAAGCCCGGGCGCAAGCGCATGCAGCACAACCCACGCAGACGGGACAGTCGCTGCTGCTTTCCTTGCGGCCCGGCACGCAAGGCCTGCGTGATGCGGTGGGCGCGCTGGACACGGCCACCGGCCACCGCAGCGCCGCCGTCACCTTTCTGTCCGGCCCGGAAGGCGGCTTGAGCCCGGCAGAAGAAGAGCTGGCCCTGGCCTGCGGCTTTGCACCGGTCACCCTGGGTCCGCGCGTGCTGCGGTCCGAAACCGCCGCCCTGGCGGCACTCACCACACTGCTGGTTTAAGCGCCGGCCGCGCAAAGCGGCTGGATGCGTCGCACGGCGGCGGCGAGGCCGCAATTGCCTTTACGATAGCTCCACCTAAAAAAATGGAAACCATCATGTCGTTATTCAAGTGGACTGAAAAAAACGCCAGTGTCTTGCAACAAGGGGGCGTGATTGCCCCCGATGAGCGCCTGCCCTGGCCGCAAACCACCGTCATGGGCATGCAGCATGTGATCGCCATGTTTGGCGCCACCGTGCTGGCCCCAATTCTGATGGGCTTTGACCCGAATCTGGCGATTTTGATGAGCGGCCTGGGCACGCTGATCTTCTTCCTCATCACCGGCGGGCGTGTGCCCAGCTATTTGGGGTCAAGCTTTGCTTTTATCGGCGTGGTGATTGCCGCCACCGGCTATGCGGGTAAGGGGCTCAACCCCAACATCGGCGTGGCGCTGGGCGGCATCATCGCCTGCGGTGCCGCCTACACCGCCATCGGCCTACTGGTGCAGGCGGTCGGCACGCGCTGGATCGAAAAACTGATGCCGCCGGTGGTCACCGGTGCGGTGGTCGCCGTGATCGGCCTGAACCTGGCCAGCGTGCCGGTCAAAAACATGGCCAGCAGCAACTTTGACAGCTGGATGCAGGCTGTCACCTTTGTCTGCGTCGCGCTGGTGGCGGTGTTCACGCGCGGCATGGTGCAGCGCTTGCTGATTCTGATCGGACTGATCGTGGCCACCGGGGTTTATGCGGTGCTGACTAACGGGCTGGGTCTGGGCAAACCGCTTGATCTGTCGAACCTGTTGAACGCTGCCTGGCTGGGTGCCCCCAGCTTTGCTGCGCCGGTGTTTGACCCCAAAGCCATGCTAATGATTGTGCCGGTCGCCATTATTTTGGTGGCCGAGAACCTGGGCCACCTCAAGGCCGTGTCCGCCATGACCGGCAAAAACATGGACCCGTACATGGGCCGCGCCTTTATCGGTGACGGCATTGCCACCATGGTCAGCGCCGGCGCGGGCGGCACCGGTGTGACGACGTATGCGGAAAATATCGGCGTCATGGCCGCCACCAAAATTTACTCGACCGCCATGTTTCTGGTGGCCGGTCTGCTGGCGGTGGTGCTAGGCTTCAGCCCCAAATTTGGCGCCGTCATCCAGGCCATTCCGTTGCCGGTGATGGGCGGCGTGAGCATTGTGGTGTTTGGCCTGATTGCGGTGGCCGGCGCGCGCATCTGGGTGCAAAACAAAGTCGACTTTTCCGACAACAAAAATCTGCTGGTCGCCGCCATCACGCTGGTGCTGGGCACGGGCGACTTCACGCTCAAGTTTGGTGAGTTTGCGCTGGGGGGTATTGGTACCGCCACGTTTGGCGCGATTTTGTTGCACCTGCTGCTGAACTGCAAACGCTCAAAATAGAGTGGTTATTGACAGGGCCAATTCTTGCCCGCCCGCGGTGGTACGACACCGCTGGACGATAATTAAGAGTTGAATTTCATCTCCCGTATAGCACCTACCAAAAAGGTTTTTCCATGCCTGTCTACCGTTCCAAGACCTCCACCGCCGGCCGCAACATGGCGGGTGCCCGTTCGCTCTGGCGTGCCACCGGCATGAAAGACGGCGACTTCGACAAGCCGATCATTGCGGTGGTCAACTCCTTCACGCAGTTTGTGCCCGGCCACGTCCACCTCAAGGACCTGGGCCAATTGGTCGCCCGCGAGATTGAAGCGGCGGGCGGCGTCGCCAAAGAATTCAACACCATTGCGGTGGACGACGGCATCGCCATGGGCCACGACGGCATGCTGTACTCGCTGCCCAGCCGCGACATCATTGCCGACTCGGTCGAGTACATGGTCAACGCCCATTGCGCCGACGCCATGGTCTGCATCTCCAACTGCGACAAGATCACCCCCGGCATGCTGATGGCCGCCATGCGCCTGAACATCCCGGTGGTGTTCGTCTCCGGCGGCCCGATGGAAGCGGGCAAGGCCAAGCTGGCCGACCCCACCACCCACAAGCTGGAGTTCAAGAAGCTCGATCTGATTGACGCCATGGTCATGGCCGCTGACGCCAAGGTGTCCGACGCCGATCTGGCCGAGGTGGAGCGCTCCGCCTGCCCCACCTGCGGATCGTGCTCCGGCATGTTCACCGCCAACTCCATGAACTGTCTGACCGAAGCGCTGGGCCTGTCCCTGCCCGGCAACGGCACCGTGGTGGCCACCCATTCGGATCGCGAGCAGCTGTTCAAGCGCGCCGGCCGTCTGGCGGTGGACCTGTGCAAGCGCTACTACGAGCAGGAAGACGCCAGCGTGCTGCCACGCTCCATGGGTTTCAAGGCCTTCGAGAACGCCATCACGCTGGACATCGCCATGGGCGGCTCCACCAACACCATCCTGCACATTCTGGCGATTGCGCAAGAAGCCGAAATCGACTTCACGCTGGCCGACATTGACCGCCTCTCGCGCTCGGTGCCGCAGTTGTGCAAGGTGGCGCCCAATACTGACAAGTACCACATTGAAGACGTGCACCGCGCCGGCGGCATCATGGCCATTCTGGGTGAGCTGGACCGCGCCGGCAAACTGCACACCGACACCCCCACCGTGCACGCCAAGACCATGAAGGACGCGCTGGACGAGTGGGACATTGCCCGCAACCCGTCGGATGCGGTCAAGACTTTCTACATGGCCGGTCCGGCCGGCATCCCCACCCAGGTGGCGTTCAGCCAAAGCACCCGCTGGCCCAGCCTGGATATTGACCGCAAGAACGGCTGCATCCGCTCCGGCGAGCACGCGTTTTCGCAAGAAGGCGGCCTGGCCGTGCTGGTCGGCAACATCGCGCTCAACGGCTGCGTGGTCAAAACCGCCGGTGTCGATGACGAGCTGATGGTGTTCGAAGGCCCGGCCCACGTCACAGAGTCGCAAGACGAAGCCGTCGCCAACATCCTGGCCGACCAGGTCAAGGCCGGCGACATCGTCATCGTGCGCTACGAAGGCCCCAAGGGCGGCCCCGGCATGCAGGAAATGCTCTACCCCACGTCGTACATCAAGTCAAAGGGCCTGGGCAAGGCCTGCGCGCTGCTGACCGACGGCCGCTTCTCGGGTGGCACCTCCGGCTTGTCCATCGGCCACGCCTCGCCCGAAGCGGCGGCGGGTGGCGCGATTGGCCTGGTGCGCAACGGCGACCGCATCCGCATCGACATTCCCAACCGTAGCATCAACGTGCTGATCTCCGACGAAGAGCTGGCCCAACGCCGTGCCGAGCAAGACGCCAAAGGCTGGAAGCCCGCCCTGCCACGCAAACGCAAGGTGTCGGCCGCACTCAAGGCCTACGCCATGCTGGTGATGTCGGCCGACAAGGGCGCCGTGCGAGACCTCTCACTGCTTCCAGACTGAGCATTGGTGACGTCGTAAAGCTGTCAAAAATGCACCTTCGGGTGCATTTTTTTTGATCTTCTGAAACCCAATGCGGGCATGGCGTTGAATCATTTTTCAATGACCGTTTTAGGCCAAAGCGGTCTGTCGGTAACTGAAATACGGCCGATGCCACCGGGGTAGATGGCTCCGCTCATGTCCCCCGGACCGGGCTGCGCCCGATCCTCCGCCTTGACTTCGCTGCACCATCCACCCCGGTGGCATCGACCTCCCGCCATGTGGTGCGAAATGACTCGACAGCCCAAAAACACCAGCAACGCTTGCAGACTCAGGACGGTGCGGCATGCAGCGCCGTGAGGTCAAGGGGGAGCCCAAAGGGCGG
>CAJAFJ010000602.1 GCA_903938955.1 uncultured beta proteobacterium
GTCCACACAGGGCTCATAGCACTTTCGCGTAATGAAGCTGTGGGGACGCCTTTGTCCGGTTGCGAAGTTCACAGCCCGCCGTTGGACCAGAACCTGTCGCATGACCCTTGCAGGTCTTGTTGTTAATTATGCAATGACCGTGCCAACTTTTTTGGGTGCTGTATTGCTATTTAATTGATAGCTTCTTGCGCAACAAACACAGGGGCTAGGCCCTGTTTTTAGTGTAGGAAATGCGTGCGGCACTGTTTTTGTGCGGTGCCCCAATTAGGGGTTACCCGGATGGGGCATCTCCAGCGGCCAAGTGGAGATTGAGGGGGCTCTTGTCCAGTGGCCAAGAGCGTTGATTAAGCAACGCGCCCCAGTTTGAACACACTCACCGTTTGCACCATGGCATTCGCCTGCTGCTCCAGTGACTGCGCTGCGGCGGCCGCTTCTTGCACCAAGTCGGCGTTTTGCTGTGTCACCTTATCCATTTGGATGACGGATTGTTTAATCTGATCAATACCAATCGACTGATCCTGGCTGGCGGCGGTGATTTCACCCATGATGTCTGCCACGCGGCGAACGCTCACCACAATTTCATCCATGGTGCTACCGGCTTGCTGCACCAACTTGCAACCGGCATTCACGTTGTCAACGGAGTCGCCAATCAGCGTCTTGATTTCCTTGGCCGCCTCGGCTGAGCGACCTGCGAGGCTTCGCACCTCGCTGGCCACCACAGCAAAGCCTCGGCCTTGCTCACCCGCACGGGCCGCTTCCACAGCGGCATTTAAAGCCAGGATGTTGGTTTGAAAGGCAATGCCATCAATGACGCCAATGATGTCGAAAATTTTTCTGGACGACACATTGATCGCCTCCATCGTATGCACCACTTCGGTCACAACGGTGCCGCCCTTGACGGCGATTTCAGAGGCGAATGCCGCCAACTGGTTGGCGTGCTTGCCGCTTTCGAAGTTTTTCTTGACCGTGATGGACAGGTCTTCCATGGAGGCGGCGGTTTGCTCCAGCGCGTGCGCCTGTTGTTCGGTGCGAGAAGACAAGTCAAGATTTTCGGCTGCGATCTGCGTGGTCGCCGTGGCCATGGCTTCGGCGCCCATGCGGATACTGGAGACCACCTCGGTCAGGTTGTTTTGCATGAATTTGAGGTTGGCAATCAAACTGCTGGTGTCACCCGGCTGCAATTCAATGTGCATGCTCAAGTCACCGCCCCCCACATGTTGTACGACGGTGGCCGCCGCGCCAGGCTCTGCGCCCAAATCCCGCCAGACCGAAGCAATGATGGCTCGCGAACCCAAGCCCAAACCCAACACAATCAGAAAGCCCGTGATGGCGTTCAGCATCAAACCTTCACGCTGGGCTGTCGCAAGGTTGACGAATCGCTCATCCAAGGTTAGGTGCGCTTGCTGGCGCGATACCAGCGTTTGATTGGCGAGTTCCTTTTGCGTGGTGTTCATGCGTTTTAAAAGCTCTGGCTCCACGCTTTTTTTCAACATGGCCTGTGTGGCGGCTAGCGCAGCGGCCTGGTAGGCTTCAAACGCGGTGCTCAAGCTGCCCACTAACTCTGATTTGCCCTCAAGTTGACGCGCTTTGGACAAGGACTCGCGCACGCCCAAGGTGGTGGTTTGCGCGTCTTTTA
>CAJAFJ010000603.1 GCA_903938955.1 uncultured beta proteobacterium
GGCCAAGGGCTTGGCCGTCGAGGTGGACCCCAGCAGCGTGCCGCTCTGGCTGCGCGGCGATCCAACGCGCCTGCGCCAGGCCTTGCTCAACTACGCCTCCAACGCCATCAAGTTCACCAGCAGCGGCTTCATCGCCCTGCGCGCCCGGCTGCTGCATGACACGGCGGACGACATTCTGGTGCGCTTCGAGGTGGAAGACACCGGCATCGGCATTGCGCTGGAAAAACAAGCCAGCCTGTTCCAGGCCTTTGAGCAGGCCGACGTGTCCACCACGCGCAAATATGGCGGCACCGGCCTGGGGCTGGCGATCACCCGCCGCCTGGCGCACCTGATGGGCGGTGAAGCCGGGGTGGAGAGCGAGGCCGGGCAGGGCGCCACCTTCTGGCTGACCGCCCGGCTGCAACGCGGGCAAGGCCCGATGCTGGACCCGGTCGCCGCCATGGTCGATGGCGCTGAAATCGATTTGCGCCGCCACGCCGGCACGCGCATCCTGCTGGTGGATGACGTCGACATCAACCGTGAAATTGCCCAGCAATTGCTGGAAGACAGCGGCCTGGTGATCGACAGTGCCGCCGACGGCCAGCAAGCGCTGGACAAAGCCCGCGCCACGCCCTATGCCCTGATCCTGATGGACTTGCAGATGCCGGTGATGGACGGGTTGGACGCCACCCGCGCCATTCACGCCCTGCCGGGCCGTTCCGCCACGCCGATTTTGGCGATGACGGCCAATGCCTTCGATGAAGACCGGCGCGCCTGCCTGGCCGCGGGCATGGTCGACTTTATTTTCAAACCGGTCGACCCCGGTGTGCTGTACCGCACCCTGCTGAAATGGCTGCCCCCGGTCCGCGAGGGTGACTTGGCGGCCATGCCCGGCACCGCGGAAGACGCTGGCGCCCTATTCGTCGCACCGCCACCCGCCGCATCAGCGCATTTGCCGGGGCTGGATGTGGTGCGCGGCCTGGCAACCTGGCGCCAAGGCGAGGTGTATGCCAAATTCTTGCGCAAATTTGTTGTTGACTATGCCGACAGCGTGCCGGTGCTGGCGCAGGCCCTGGCGCGGCATGACGACGGCGCCGCACGGGCGTTGGCGCACAAACTCAAAGGGGCCGCGGCTAACCTGGCGCTGACCGATGTGGCCCGGCTGGCGGGGGCCATCGACCAGAAACTGAAAGCCGGTGTCACCGCGGCCGACCTGCTGCCGCACCTGCAAAAAGCCATGGCGGTGGCGTTGAGCTCGATAGACCGATATGCTCCCCCCATGCCCGACGTTGCCCAGCCCCTGCTGCACCTTGACCCCGCCCGCACCGCGCAGCTGGCGTCGCTGCTGCCAGCCTTGTTGCGGGCGCTGGACGCCGACAACCCGGATGCGGCCGAGCCCTTGGTGAATGAGCTGGTCACGCTGGTCGCACCTGAGCACCTGCTCTTACTGCGCGACACCTTGAGTGATTTTGACTTTCGGGGGGCGCAGGCCGCCACCCGGCAACTGGGCGAAAGCCTGGGTATGGCGCTGGAGGCCTGAACCCATGAAAGCCACCGTTCTGATCGTTGACGACGAACCGGCCAACCTGGCCCTCTTGCGCCAGATTCTGTCGCCGCAGTATGCGCTGGTGTTTGCCCGCAGTGGCCAGGAGGCTCTGGTGGCGGCGGCCAAGCACAACCCGGCGCTGATCCTGCTCGACATCGACATGCCCGACATGGACGGCTACACCGCCTGCCGCCACCTCAAGGCCCATCCGCTGACCGAAAGCATTCCGGTGATCTTCGTCACCAGCCTGTCCGAGATCGGCGACGAAACCGCGGGCTTTGCGGCCGGTGCGGTGGACTACATCGTCAAGCCGGTCTCGCCGCCGATCGTGCATGCGCGGGTTCGCACCCACCTCTCCCTGGTCAGTGCCAAGCAACTGGCGCAAAGCTACCACGACGCCATCTACATGCTGGGTGAGGCCAGCGAGTTCAAAGACACCGACACCGGCACCCACATTTGGCGCATGGCCGCCTACAGCAGCGCGCTGGCCAAGGCGTCGGGGTGGGACGCGCCCGCCTGCCAACAGCTGGAACTGGCCGCCCCCATGCACGACATCGGCAA
Organism: uncultured beta proteobacterium; assembly: GCA_903938955.1. The sequence goes on from CAJAFJ010000603.1 coordinate 2,087, forward strand.
ACTCGGTATCCCGGACGCGATCCTGCACAAGCCCGGCAAGCTCGACGCCGCCGAGTGGGTCGTGATGCAGACGCACTCCGAAGTCGGCTACAAAATCCTGTCGAAAAGCTCGGCACCCCTGCTCCAGATGGCGGCCACCATTGCCCACTACCACCACGAAAAGTGGGACGGCAGCGGCTACCCCGCCGGTCTGGCGGGCGAGGCCATTCCTGAAATGGCGCGCATCGTCGCCGTGGCCGATGTGTTTGACGCCCTGTGCACCGTGCGCCCGTACAAAAACATCTGGCCGCTGGACCGCGTGATGGACACCTTGCAGAGCAGTGCCGGTCACCATTTCGAGCCCCGCCTGATCGAGAATTTCACCCGCATCCTGCCGCAAATTCTGGCCATCAAGGACGAGTGGGACACGCGCGAACCCCGCCACACGCCCCTGCCTTAAGTTCAAAATATCTGAACTGAAACTTCAATCTGGTTGAACTTGTTTCAATACCTTGACCTCTAAACTTTGACCACGCCACCGGTTTTGCCGGTGCCAACCTTGTTTAGAAAGTCGCTTGTGACCGCTATTTCATCTTCTGCCCCAGCGCCTGCTGTGTCGCGCTACACGCCCTTGGCCATGGCCTTGCACTGGTTGCTGGCACTGGTGATTCTGGGTCTGTTTGCGGTCGGCCTGTACATGGCCGACCTGCCGTTTTCGCCCTTGCGCCTGAAGCTGTACAACTGGCACAAATGGGCCGGCATCACCCTGTTGGCGCTGACCGTGCTGCGCTTGCTCTGGCGCCTGACGCACCGCCCCCCCGCCTTGCCGCCGGTGATCGAGCAGGCCATGCCGAGCTGGCAACTGCGCGCTTACCACGCCACGCACCACTTGATGTATGCGCTGTTTTTTGCCGTGCCGCTGATCGGCTGGGCCTACAGCTCGGCAGCCGGTTTCCCGATCGTGTTGTTTGGCCAGCTGCCGCTGCCGGACTTTGTGGCGCCGAGCAAAGAGCTGGCCGCCTTGATCAAACCATTGCATGAACTTTCGGCCTTCGGCTTGATCGGACTGGCGGGCATGCACATCGCAGCCGCCCTGAAACACCACTGGATTGACCGTGACGGCTTGCTCAACCGCATGTTGCCCGGTCGCTCTTGAACGATTCGAACTTTGAAAGTAATTGCCATGAAATTCAACGCCCTCTTGTTACCCCTGGCCGCCGCCTTCATCACCACCGCGGCGTTGCCCGCGGCCGCCCAGCAAAAGCTGCTGCCAGCGCAAAGCGACATCAGCTTTGTCTTCAAGCAAATGGGCGTGCCGGTGGAAGGGCACTTCAAGAAATTTGACGCGCA
>CAJAFJ010000604.1 GCA_903938955.1 uncultured beta proteobacterium
GGTGATATCGGCAGGGGATGCGGTCAAGTGAACGGTCGCTGCATCATCATCAACGATGGTCACGATCGCCGTGTCGTTGAGCAAAGTTGCGCCGATTGGATTAGTCAGGACAATATTGAAGGTTTCATTACCTTCAACAAGCAAGTCACCTTTAATGAATTCGGTTACAGAAAATCCGATATATCCAGCCGGAATGGTGACCGTGGCAGTAGTGAAACCGTCGTAAAAGTCCAACGGATTGCTGGCGGTCCCGGGCACGATGGTGTAGGTCACCGTGACATCCGTGGTAGAAACCTTATCCAGGGTGATCAAGAAGGTTACTGTCTTGTCTCCGCCAGAAGAGCCTTCGACAACATCTACGGCAGTCAAAGAGCCTTTGATGACGTCACCGGAGATTAAACCCGTGCCGCCTTCACCGGCGCCCACTTGTGTACCGACCGTGACGCTCACGCTAACAACTGGCGTTTCGATCACTGCAACAGGCACCGCTTGCAAATCCGGCGGCACATCTTGCGCTTCAAACGTGTAGTCATAAGCCAGCGGAGTAACGCCTTCGGTAATGCGCAGCAACTGCACAAAAGTGCTGCCGCCATCAGCACCCGTACCAGCACCCAGGCCGGCCGCAGTGGCTTCAAGTTCGGCGCTCAGGTCGGTACCGCGCTCCAAGGCCTGGATAACAGTTTCGGCGGTAGCGCCGGGGGCGGCTACGGCGCTATCTTGAGCGGTGGGGCGTTGGTCGGACTCGGACACGTTGTCGTCCAGACGCATGGTTTGCGCGGGGGTCACGGCCAGCAAGCGGCCATCTTCCATGATCAGTTCGACCCGGGCATCGCCTACGGTTCGGACGATTTCGCCTTTTTGCAGGGTGTCGCCTGCTTTAAGGGCACGGCTGACGCCTTGGGCGTTTACCGCAAAAACAGAGCCGTTGCCTGTGATTGCAGCGACAGTAGCGAATTGGGCCATGATGAACTCCAGTGGGTAGATGTATTGACTGTTACAAGATGTAGATTAAGCCTGCTTAGGCAGGCTGGCTATTGGACTTAGGTACACATTTGAAACTTTTTCTCACAAATTAAAAAAGGTCCCACTGGACCTTTTTTAATTTGAATTTATTTGCACTACAGCGGTTAAATCAAACCGTTGTCGCCCTCTTCTGGCAGCAGTTGCAGGCGGTTGGCCAGACTGGCGCGGGTTTGGCGTCGTTCCAGTAGCTTTTGCTGCGCCTGGTCAGGCAGATCGGTGAACTGGATGACGCCCCGGTTGATGAGCACGTCAATCACGTCCTCCAGCACGCGGGCCAGCCCGGTGTCGCTTTGACTGAGGGCTTCAATTTTTTCATTACGGCTCATGCTGCGGTCTCCTTGAAAGGGCTTAGCTTGGGGTCACCCGAGGCAGACAGTCGCAACACCAGTTGCAGGCGATCGCGCACGCCGAGTTTTTCAAACACCGCGCCCATATGGGCTTTGACGGTGCGCTCCGAGATAAACATCTTGGTCGCGACTTCTTTGTTGGAGCAGCCGGCCAATACGCTGCGCGCCACCTCGGCTTCGCGCGCTGACAGGGTAGACCAGGCGTTGCTTGTGGGGTTGGCCGCCGGGCGGGCAGCCAACGCGGCGCTCGTCGAGCCGACCAACCGTTGCAGCAAATCAGGGCCGACCCACAGGCCGCCATGTTCAATGACCAGGGCCACTTCTTGCAGCAAGGCGGGGACGCCATAGGCATGGGTGTAGCCGCGTGCACCGGCGTTGAGGGCGCTCAAACCTTCCGTCGATTCCGGCACGCTGGAGAGCAGCACCACCCGGGCGTCTGCCTGGGCTTGCAAAACGTATTGCAGCGCGGCCAGCCACTGCGGATCGGCATTGCTCAGCCAGACCAGACAAGACGCGGCGGGCAGACCGGCAAGGCGCACCAGCAGCGCTGCGGCGTCCAGCGCCTGAATATCTGCAAACGCCTCATGCAAGCGGTCTGGCACGTGGGCGACAGGGCTGGAAAGAAAGAGGTGTTGAGTACGCATCATTTGTTTCTCATCGTTCAGTCATGGCGTTGGCCTTGGCACGCAGTACGGGCTTCATCAGGTACGACAGCACAGTTTTCTTGCCCGTGAGAATGTCCACCTGGGCCACCATGCCGGGGATCACTGGCAAATTGGGGCCGAGGCTGGATTTACGTGTGCGCACCCGCACGTGGTAGAACGCGTTGCCTTTTTCGTCCAGCACGGAGTCGGCGCCGATGTTGAACACATCCGCCGTCAGGCCACCGTAAATCGAGAAGTCATAGGCGCTGAACTTGACGGTGGCTTCTTGCCCCGGGCGCAAAAAACCGATGTCTTTGGGGGTGATTTGCACTTCCAAAATCAGCGCGTCGTCCAGCGGCACTACTTCAACCACTTCTTTGCCGGGTTGCACCACGGCGCCCACGGTATTCACCAGCAGGCGTTTGACGGTGCCGCGCACAGGGGATTTGATGTCGGCGTGTTTAACCTTGTCTTCCAGCGCCAGCCCGCCCTGGGACAAGCTGGCCAGCTTGCTCATGGCGTCGGACAGTTCACCGCTCATCTGGTTGCGGCTGGTGAGTTGCACTTCTTCAATTTTGCGCGTCGCCTCTTGAATGGACGATTGCACGCGTGAGATTTGCGCTGTGGACTGCTCGGTATCACCGCGCAGCCGGGCCACTTCGCGCTCCAGGCGCAGCACTTCGACCTCGGAGACGGCGCCGGTGGCCACCATGGGCCGGGTGGCGTTGATCTCTTTGGTCATCAGCTCCAGGCTGCGAGCCGCTTGGTCGCGGCGGGCGCGCACTTCATTCAACTCTTGCTGCCGTTGGGACAACTGGTTTTGCGTAATGCCGACCGTGGCGCTGATCTCGGCCCGGCGCGACTCGTAGAGACGCATTTCCTGTGCCACAACATCAGGCGCTTCTTTCATCAACTCGGCGGGCGGGTTGAAGGCGGTGCCACGCGTCAGGGCTTCCAGCCGCAAGACTTTGGCTTGCAAAGCGAGTTGGCCAACGCGGCTCTCCTGCATATTAGAGATGAATCGGGTGGGATCGACGCGCAACATGAGTTGGCCGGCCTCGACGATCTGCCCCTCATGCACGAGCAGCGCCTCGACCACGCCACCGTCCACACTTTGAATGATTTGCACCTGGCTGGTGGGCACCACGCGGGCCTCGCCACGGGTAACTTCGTCAATTTCCGCAAATGCGGCCCAGACCACCATCACCGCCAAAGCGCCAGCAGCAATGCGCAGCAAGCGTTTGGCCCGCAGCGGCTCTTGTTGCAGGCGCGCCCAGTCGGCGTCGCCCGCCCAGTCGAGGTGCTCTTGCTCTTCGGTCGGCGTCAGCCGCTTGACGAGGGGGCCAAACGTGTTCTCGCTGGCCCCGGTGGCACGCTTGACGAGGGCACCGGTTCGCTCAAAAGCTTTTTCATTAAACCAAGCCATCACGCAGCCTTTCCGATGCGCCCTTGGCGCAGTGCAGTAATCACTTGTTCTTTGGGCCCGTCGGCCATGATGCGGCCACCGTCCATGACGATGATGCGGTCCGCCAGGTCCAGCAGCGAGGTACGGTGGCTGATCAGCAGCACGGTTTTACCCTTGGTGTACTCGGTGAGCCGGCGTTTGATGTCGTCTTCACTGGAGAAGTCCATCGACGAGGTGGGCTCGTCGAGCAACATGATGGGCGGGTCGTTGATGACGGCGCGGGCAATGGCCACGCCCTGGCGTTGTCCGCCCGACAAGGACTCACCGCGCTCACCCACCAGCATGTCAAAGCCTTTGGGGTGCTGGTTGACCAGGTCAATAATGCCACCGATTTCAGCGGCTTTGACGATGGCTGCATCGTCCGCCAGCGGCGCCCCGAGGGTGATGTTGTCGCGCAGGCTGCCGTAGAACAGCATGACGTCTTGCTGCACATAGCCAATCTGGCGGCGCAGCTCGGCGGGGTCGAGTTGGCGCATGTCAATGCCGTCGACCAGCACCGCGCCTTCGGTCGGCCGGTACAAACCGAGAATGAGCTTTTCAAGGGTGGTTTTGCCGGAACCGATGCGACCCAGAATGGCCACTTTTTCACCCGGTTTGATGCTAAAGGACAAGTTGCGCAGCGACGGCGTGCTTTGGCCGGGGTAGGTAAAGCTGACATCGCGGAACTCAAGCGCGCCCTTCAGGCGGCCCCGGCTGATGAAAGTGGTGCCCTCAGGCCGCTCGACTTCACGCGCCATCATCTCATTGAGCGAGGTCAGCGCGGTGGCGGCCGTGTGGTACTGCACCAGCAAGCCCGCCACCTGCCCCACCGGCGCCATGGCGCGGGACGCCAGCATGGTGCAGGCGATCAGCCCGCCCATGGTGAGCTCGCGCTCGGAAATCAGGTACACACCGATGATGACGATGGCCAGGTTGATGAACTGCTGCACAAAGGCCGAGGTGTTGCTGGCGGTGCTGGAGAGCAGACGCAACTGGGCGCCGACACGGGCCAGCAAGGCCGCACTTTTTTCCCACTTGCGTTGAATCGGCGCCTCGGCGGCGAGGGCCTTGAGCGTCTCGAAGCCGACCAGGCCTTCAATCAGCGTGGCGTTGCGCTGGGCGCCGGCGCGGTAAGTGGTTTCGGCCAGCTCGTGCATGCGGCCTTGTACGGCCAGCGCGTACAGCACCATGATGGCCGCGCCAATGAGCAGCGGAATCAGCATCATCCAGGAGATCCAGCCGATCACAACCAGAAAAATCAGCGCAAACGGCAGGTCAATGAAAGCCACGACGGTGGCCGAGCCAATGAAGTCCCGCACCGACTCGAACGAGCGCAGATTGGAGGCAAACGAACCCGCCGAGGCCGGTCGATTTTCCATGCGCGTGCCCAGCACCCGTTCCATGATGAAAGCCGACAACTTGACGTCAGCCCGGCTGCTGGCCAAATCCACAAAGCGGCCACGCATGGTGCGCAACACCAGGTCGCTCACCAGCATCAACAACAAGCCCAGCGCCAGCACCCACAGGGTTTCAAACGCATGGTTGGGCACCACGCGGTCGTACACATTCATTGTGAACAGCGGCATGCCCAAGGCAAACAGATTGGCCAGCAAAGCGGCCAGCAACACGTCACGGTAAAGCGGGCGGCTTTCGCCAATCACGCCCCAAAACCAGTGCGTGTGACGCCCGGCGCGCACTTCGGGCGTGCGCGCATCAAAACGCTGGGTCGGTCGGGCATAAATGGTGGTACCCAGGTAGTCAGCCTCCAGGTCCGACAAAGGCACGGTGACCGGGGCATCGCCCAACTCGGGGTAGACCACACTGACCTGGCTACGGTCTTCGTTAAACCCCAGCAGAACGCAAGCGCGTTCGTCATGCAATAGAACAATGGCGGGCAACAGGGCCGACTTCAGACTCACCAACGGGCTGCTGGCCAGCTTGCTGCTGAGATGGGCGCGGCGTGCGGCGCGCTCAAAAAGGCCAGGGGTCAGACGCGCATGCTCGGCGGGCAAGCCCGCCATGATCGCGTCGCGGGTGGCGGATTCCCCATGGGATCGCGCCACGATCAGTAAACACGCCAGTAACTCGTCGTTGCCGGAGACTTTAGGCGATACGTCGCCTGTATTGACCTGATTTTCCATGCCTGCCCATATAGATGCTTCTTGACAGAAGTCTACTGCAACTCATGTAGGGCGAAAAAAATGTTTCAAGATGTATCCCGTTCAGGTGCCGCCCACATACGGGTTGCTTTTTCGCTCGCGCCCAAAGGTGCTTTCGGGGCCGTGGCCTGAGATAAACACGGTATCGTCGCCCATCGGCCACAGCCGGGTGACGATGCTGGCAATCAGGGTGTCGTAATCGCCCTGCGGAAAATCGGTGCGGCCAATGCCGCCGGCAAACAGCACATCACCAACAAACGCCCGCTGAATATCAGGTGAGTAAAACACCACATGACCGGGCGTGTGCCCCGGGCAGTGGCGCACCTGGAGCGTGCCGTGGCCGACCGTGACCGTGTCTCCGTCATGCAACCAGCGCGTCGGCGTGAACGCGCTGGCGTGCGGAAAACCGAAGCGCTTGCTTTGCTCAGGCAGGCCCTCAATCCAGAACAGGTCGGCCGGGTGCGGGCCGATGATGGGCAGGCTGAGCTTTTTGGCCAGCTCGGCGGTGCCACCTGCATGGTCAATGTGGCCATGGGTCAGCCAGATGTGTGTGAGCGTCAGTCCCAACGCCTTGACTTCAGCCAGCAGCACATCAAGGTCGCCACCGGGGTCGATCACGGCGGCCTGCATCGTCTCGTCACACCAGACGAGCGAGCAGTTTTGCATAAAGGCGGTGACGGGAATGGTTTGGTAGTGCAACATGGTTTTAACGCAGGTTGTCGGTGTCAAAGTTTGAAACGAATATTTCAAGCATATGAACCAACTGTGGAACAGTGTGAATGTTGAAATAGTAGTTTTATCGGCTTAGGATTATTACCACTTACAGCACCAACTGCATGACAGCGCCATCGGCCTGCGGCACCACCGACCACTTGAGTTGCTAGCACCAGCCTGTCGCCGTTGTCGCACTCATCAAAGCGCCTCGCTACCGGATTCACCGGTACGGATGCGGATGACCTGTTCAAGGTCGCTGACGAAGATCTTGCCGTCGCCAATCTTGCCCGTGCGCGCTGCCGCCTCGATGGTCTCGATCACAAGCGCGACCATGGCATCGTCCACCGCGGCCTCCAGCTTGACTTTGGGCAGAAAGTCCACCACGTACTCCGCGCCCCGGTACAGCTCGGTGTGGCCCTTTTGGCGCCCAAAGCCCTTGACCTCGGTGACCGTGATGCCCTGCGTGCCGATGTCCGAGAGCGCCTGGCGCACCTCGTCGAGCTTGAAGGGTTTGATGATGGCAGTAACAAGTTTCATAGTGAACCTCTGAGCTTGAAGATGAGGTGGAATGAGATGGTGGGGCAGGACGGCAGACTCAGAGCTTGTAGCCCGGCTCGCCGTGTGAACTCATGTCCAGGCCCTCAATCTCGTCGTCCTCCTGCGCACGCAGGCCACCGCACAGCAGCGACGCCAGCTTGAAGGCGATGAAGCTGCTGATGGCCGAATACACGACGCTAAAACCGATGACCAGCAGCTGGATTTGCATCTGCGAGCCAAAGTCACGGCCCTCGGCAAAGCCCAGACCGCCCAGCGCAGGCATGGCAAAGATGGTGGTCAGGATGCCGCCGGCAATGCCGCCCACACCGTGCACGCCAAAGACGTCAAAGGAGTCGTCCAGACCGATCATGGGTTTGAGTTTTTCTACCGCCCAGACACAGATCGGCGAGACGATGAAGCCAATGGCAATCGCCCCCATGGGGCCAACAAAGCCGCAGGCCGGCGTGATGGCGACCAGGCCGGCGATGGCGCCCGAAACGGCGCCCAGCATGCTCGGGCGACCGCGGTGAATCCATTCGACCAGCATCCACGACAGGGTGCCTGCGGCGCCGGCGAGCATGGTGTTGAGCACCACCAGCATCGAGAAGCCGTTGGCAGCGAGCACGCAGCCGCCGCAAAACGCCAGCCAGCCCACCCACAGCAAGGAGCCCCCGGTCATGGTCATGGTCATGTTGTGCGGTGACATGGCCGAGGTGCCCGCACCTTTGCGCGCACCCACCAGCCAGGCGCCCACCAGGGCGGCAATGCCCACGTTCACGTGCACCACGTTGCCCCCGGCAAAGTCCTGCGCGCCGAGCTGGAACACCCAGCCGCCACCCCAGCCCATGTGCGCCATGGGGACGTAGTTGATGGTGAACCAGATCGCCATGAAGACGAGTACGGCGGCAAACTTGATGCGTTCGGCGAACGCCCCCACGATGATGGTGGGTGTGATGGCGGCAAACAGCAGCATGAAGTAGAAGTACAGCAGTTCGGGGATGGAGCCTTGCAGCGAGTCTTTGGTCACACCCTTCAAGAAGAGTTTGTCCAGGCCACCGATCACCGACTGCAGTGAGCCGCCGTCGGTGAAGGTCAGGCTGTAGCCGTACAGCGCCCACAACACGGTGATCAATGAGGAGACGGTGAACACCTGCATGAGGATGGACAGAACATTCTTGGTACGCGCAAGGCCACCGTAGAACAGGGCCAGGCCGGGGATCGTCATCAGCCACACGCCAAGGCAGCAGGCAAACACGAAGGCGGTGTCGCCCGCGTTGAGTGTGGGCGCCTGCGGGGCGGCTTGGGCCCAGAGGGAAGAGGCACCGAGGGTGAGGGTGGCCGGGATGATCCAGCGCGGGGATTGGAACAGTTTCAAGGTGGACTCCATGTAGCAGTTGCAGACCACAGAATCAGTGCAAGGAGTGTGCCAAAGTTTCTTCGTAGTAATATTGAATTCACTGCAAGAAACTAGTGCATCCGCACTCAAATCCCTCCTCCATGCA
>CAJAFJ010000605.1 GCA_903938955.1 uncultured beta proteobacterium
CTGCCCGCCTTGGCTTTGTTCACCAGCACGGCGTCGCGCAGCTTCTGATACGCAAAGAACTGCACCTTGCTGTCCATGCTGAGCTGCAAATCCGGACCATCGACCGGCGCAATTTGCTCGCCGATGTCCTCAATCACTTGGCCCAGGCGGTTCTTGATGACCCGACGTGAGCCGTTGTGACCCGCCAAATCCTTGTTGAAGGCCAGTTCCACGCCCTCCTGACCCTTGTCTTCGACGTTGGTGAAACCGACCACATGCGCCGCCGCCTCACCTTCCGGGTACTGGCGTTTGTATTCCATGCGCTGGTAAATGCCCTTGATGCCCAAAGCGGTAATCTCGCGCCCCACCGCTTCATCGACCTGACGCTTGATCCAGACAAAGTTCTTGTCCTCGTCTTGCAGGCGTTTGTTGAGTTCGGACAGAGGCATGTCCAACAGCTTGGCCAGTTTTTGCAGGCGGGCCGGATCGCGCTCCACGTCTTCTGGAATGGCCCAGATACTGGGCGCCGGCACGCTGGACGCCAAAATCAGGCCATTGCGGTCCAGAATGCGGCCCCGGTTGGAAGGCAAGGCCAGCGTGCGGGCAAAGCGGACGGCGCCCTGCTTTTGGAAAAAGTCATTGGCGATGACCTGGATGTAAAGCGCCCGGGCACCCAAACCCACAAAGCCCAGGGCAATGGCCGCCACAATGAACTTGGAGCGCCAAACCGGTGTCCGACTCGCCAACAAGGGGCTGGAGGTGTAGTTGATGCTGCGGCTCATGGCGCTCGTCCGGACGGCACACCGACCGCCAGCGACGCAGTCTCAGCCTTGTAGGTCACGTAGTGCGTGATGGCGGGCGTGACCGTGCGCATTTGCAATTGGTTCTTAGCCAGACGCTCCACACGCAAGGGCGTGGCTTGCGCCCGCTTTTCGACTTGCAGGCGCTCATTGTCGGCCTCCAGCCGAAGCGCGACTGAGCGGGCTTTGTCCAGCGCTGTCACCATCCGACGGGATTCGTATTGCACGTTGACCAGGTACAGCGCACTGACCAGCACTGCCAACAACAGCACGAGATTAAGACGTATCACGCGGCCGTCCTCTGCGCCACGCGCATGATGGCGCTGCGCGAACGTGGATTGGCCGCAACTTCGGCCGCACTCGGCTTGACGCGGTCCAACGCCTTGAACTGCATGATTTTGGGCGCCGCAAAAGGCGCGCGCCGGTCGTACTCATCGCGCGAATGTTTGGCGATGAATTGCTTGACGATGCGGTCTTCCAGCGAATGAAAGCTGATCACCACCAGCCGTCCGCCGGGTTGCAGCACCTGCAGACTGGCTTCTAGCGCCTGCTGCAGCTCTTCAAGCTCGGCGTTGATAAAAATCCGAAGAGCCTGAAATGTCCGTGTGGCCGGGTTTTGCCCTTTTTCGCGGGTCTTGACCGTGTCAGCCACGAGTTGGGCCAGCTCGGTGGTGGTGCTAAGGGGGCCTCGCTCCTCCCGGCGAGCAACAATCGCCTTTGCAATTGGGCTAGCAAACCGTTCTTCACCGTAATCACGTATCACCTCCGCTATTTTGTCAACTTCGGCGTCCGCCAACCACTCGGCCACGCTGATGCCGCGCGTGGTGTCCATGCGCATGTCCAGCGGACCTTCGAAGCGAAAACTAAAACCACGCACCGGGTTGTCGATTTGCGGTGAGCTGATACCCAGATCGAGCAGCACCCCCGCCACACTGGCCGCAGGCAGTTCACCCAGATGGCGAAAGCCTTGATGCCGGATGGAAAAACGCGGATCGGCAATGGTGGCCGCTTCGGCCAGCGCATCCAGGTCCTTGTCAAAAGCAATCAAGCGCCCTGCGGGCGCCAATCTTGAAAGAATCAGCCGCGAGTGGCCGCCACGGCCAAAGGTGGCGTCCACGTAGGCCTGCTCGGCCGAGCGGGCGTCGCCGGGGGCGTCATCGGGGTTGTTAAACAGAGCATCAACTGCTTCATCCAACAACACCGTGGTATGTGTCAAGGGGGTGTCCACCGCGCGCCTTCAGAAAGAAAAATCCTTGAAGACGTCGGGCATGTCGCCCTGCATCGCCTTCGCCTCTTGGGCGTCGTAGGTCGCCTTGTCCCACAACTCAAAGTGGTTGCCCATGCCCAGCAGCAAGGTGTCTTTGGTGATGCCTGCGGCTTCGCGCAACTCAGGCGACACCAACACGCGCCCGGTGGCATCCATGTCCACATCCATGGCGTTACCCAGAAAAATCCGTTTCCACCACTGGGCCGACATCGGCAAAGCGGCGATGCGCTCGCGAAATGTTTCCCACTCAGGACGGGGGAAAACCATCAAACAGCCGTGCGGATGCTTGGTGATGGTGAGTTGACCCGAGGCGCTGGCGCTCAGAACGTCACGATGCCGGGTCGGCACAGACAGCCGCCCCTTGGTATCCAGACTTAATGACGAGGCCCCTTGGAACACAACACACCCTTTTTTGACAGCAAGACAACGAAGCGGAAGTAAAAACACACTTCTCACCACTTTATTGCACTTTTTTGCACTGTATCAGCAAATGCAGGGGATTGAATGACGGTTACAAGAATTTTTTCAATGAAATCAAAGACTTAGCAAGGACTTTGAATGTAGCAAATAATTAAATCGTTCAAAATTAAGCACTTAGCGTGCTTTCTGAAAGTGATGCATGAAGATGCACCCTTTCAGCAGCGGTGTACCCGCAATTGCGATATATCAAAGGATGTAACGGGACAAATCTTCGTTGCGACTCAATTCACCCAAACGTGCATCAACGTAGGCAGCATCCACCTCAATCGTCTGCCCGCCCAGGTTGGCCGCGTCGAAACTGACCTCATCCAGCAAGCGCTCCATGACGGTGGACAAGCGCCGGGCGCCGATATTTTCGGTACGTTCGTTGACATCAAACGCGATGTTGGCCAGCCGTTCAATCCCGGCCTGCGTGAACTCAATCGTGACATTTTCAGTCGCCAGCAAAGCCTGGTACTGCTTGACCAGCGAGGCATGGGTTTGCGTCAGAATCGCCACAAAGTCCTGCACCGACAAGGATTGCAGCTCCACGCGAATCGGAAAACGTCCCTGCAACTCAGGAATCAGATCGCTCGGCTTGCTCAAGTGGAAAGCACCCGAGGCAATGAACAAAATGTGGTCGGTCTTGACCATGCCGTACTTGGTGGACACGGTCGTGCCCTCCACCAGCGGCAACAAATCGCGCTGCACGCCTTGGCGCGACACCTCGGCGCCACTGCCTTCCGAGCGGGAAGTGACCTTGTCAATCTCATCGATAAAGACAATGCCGTTTTGCTCCAGCATATGCAGCGCCTGGGTCTTGATCTCTTCTTCGTTGACCAGCTTGGCGGCTTCCTCGTCCACCAGCAGCTTCAGTGCTTCGCTGATCTTGAGCTTGCGCGTCTGGCGTTTTTGCTGCCCCATCTGGCCAAACATGCCGCGCAGTTGCTCGGTCATTTCTTCCATGCCGGCCGGGCCCATGATCTCCAGCTGAGGGCTTGACTGCGCCACGTCAATCTCGATCTCACGGTCCGCCAGCTGGCCTTCGCGCAGTTTTTTACGGAAGGTCTGACGCGCGGTGCTTTCGGGCTCGGTCCCCGACACCACGCCAAAATCACCGCGCGCCGGGGGGATCAAAATGTCGAGTACGCGGTCTTCAGCCGCATCTTCGGCCCGGGTACGCACCTTCTTCATCTCGGCCACACGCGTTTGCTTGACGGCAATATCGGCCAAGTCCCGGATGATGGCGTCCACATCCTTGCCGACGTAGCCGACCTCGGTGAACTTGGTGGCCTCGACCTTGATGAACGGCGCATCGGCCAGCCGCGCCAGGCGCCGGGCGATTTCGGTTTTACCGACCCCCGTGGGGCCAATCATCAGAATATTCTTGGGCGTGATCTCGGCGCGCAGGCCGGGCTCCACCTGCTGGCGGCGCCAGCGGTTGCGCAAGGCGATGGCGACCGCGCGTTTGGCTTGTTTCTGGCCAACGATGTGCTTGTCCAGTTCGGCAACGATGTCTTGGGGAGTCATGAGAGCGTTTCAATAGTGTGGTTCATGTTGGTGTAGATGCATATCTCACCCGCAATTTCCAGGGATTTTTTGACGATATCCTGTGCCGACAACTCGGTGTTGTTCAGCAAGCCGATAGCCGCCGCCTGCGCATAGGCACCACCGGAACCAATGGTGACAATGCCGTTCTCAGGCTCCAGCACGTCGCCATTGCCGGTGATGATGAGCGACGCCTCGCTGTCGGCCACGGCCAGCATGGCCTCCAGACGGCGCAGCACGCGGTCGGTGCGCCAGTCTTTGGTGAGTTCGATGGCGGCGCGCACCAGATGGCCCTGATGCTTCTCCAGCTTGGCTTCAAAACGCTCAAACAAGGTGAACGCATCGGCCGTGGCACCAGCAAAACCGGCCAGCACCTTGCCGTGGTAGAGCTTGCGCACTTTGCGCGCCGTCCCTTTAACCACGATGTTGCCCAGGGTCACTTGCCCGTCGCCGCCGATGGCAACTTGCCAGCCTTCAGGTGTTTTGCGTCTAACGCTGATGATGGTAGTGCCGTGAAATTGTTCCATAGGTCATTGAGTTAGGGTCAACCAGCGTAAACACAAGGCCGGAGCTGGCAACCACAAGGAGTTGAAAGACGCACTTAACGGTCCCGCAAGAAGACGCGGGCGTGCTCATTGATGCCGATCACATTAAAGAAGGCGGCCACCAACCGGGGGACATCACGGAATTGAACATGGCAGCCCTGCGCCTCATGCACGGCCACCCAGTTGAGAATGCTGCCGGCCGCCGAAAAATCGACCCGGATCAAGCGCAGACAAGAAATGACAAGGCGGTTGGAGCCCATCGCGCCGGCCTGCAGCTTGTCCATGGCCTCGGCCGCATCGCCGAGCACCTCACCACACAACTCCACCACGGACGCGGGCATCGTGTTGGTTGACATCAGCAGGGTTGAGGCCTGCCCAAAATCAAGCGGCTCGTCAGGCGCCGCATGGTGCGACAACTTGTGCGCACGGGACGCCAGCGAGTCAGGCGCGGCCGGCTCTGGAACCAGTTCACAGCGCGCATCGATCCAGGGCGGGGGCGACACCTCGTAGGTGACACAAAAATCGAGCGCCGCCAGCTCAAACTCATCTTGCCGGTGCAACAGGCGCAAGGCATCCAGGCGGAGCTTCCACCAGAACACCGCCACCTGCTTGTCGCCCGAGGGAGTCAAGGATTTCAAAATCCGGTCCAGCACTGCGGGTGCAATAAAAAGTAATTTGAACGACTTCAAGCACCACTCGGCAAACAGCAGCGCCAAACCTTGGCCCGCCTCCGGCGAAATGACCGTGAGTCGCCGCCAGTTCAGATGCAAGGGCACATGGGCGTCCGTGGGCGTGGCCAGCAGCGCCTGCAGCGCCTGCAGCGCAGGCAAATCAAGGCAGGCCGGTGACTCCCACAGCACAGGTCCGTCGGTCTCAGGGGTATTTTGCGGCCCGACCCCAGCGCTTGACGCCTTGAGGCCCAACAACTCTGGCGTTGAAAACCAGGCAGGCGCGGAACGGCCAAAGCGCAAGGCGTAGTCAATGGCCAAGCTGTCAAAGGCGGCTTGCTGCCCGGTGGCACGGTAAAGATCAAACAAAGCGGCAACCCAGCCATCGGCCAGACCAGGCTTGACGTCTGGGGTCTGAAACGCTGCCATCAGGCCCGCTTCCGCGCCGGCGTCATCGCCATTGGCAAAACGAATGGCCGCTTCTTCCAGTTCCGGGTCAGCCAGGTTCGCACCTGCACCGGAAGAGAACAACTGTGAGGTCGCAAATTCGCTGATGGCGGCCTCGTGGGAAGGCCCCTTTTTTTGGCGTGTCAACGCCTGCTGCGCATCCATGCGCACCAACGAATCATCCGGCGAGACCAGCCCCATTTTGGTGGACTCGTACTCGTCGTCGTGCGCCAGTCC
>CAJAFJ010000606.1 GCA_903938955.1 uncultured beta proteobacterium
GCCATCATCATGGACGGTAACCGCCGGTGGGCCAAACAATTTGGCCTGCCAGCTGCCGTCGGGCATGCCAGTGGCGCGCGCCGGGTACGCAGCATCGTGCAAGCCTGCTCAGACCGGGGCGTGCGCTTTGTCACTTTGTTTGCTTTCAGCACAGAAAACTGGCAACGCCCTAAAGACGAAGTCTCCAGCCTCATGCGGCTGTTAAGCATCTACCTGAAAAGAGAAGTCAGGAATATGAATGCCAAGGGCGTTCGCCTCAAAATCATCGGCGACGCTACCCAGTTTGATGCCAGCATACAAAACCTCATCCACGACGCCGAGGCCAACACCGCCCATAACGACACCCTCACCCTCACTATTGCCGCCAACTACGGTGGCCGCCAGGATGTCGTCCAGGCGGTACGGGCGTGGCAAGTTGCGCATCCAGGCGAATCTGTTAACAACATGGATGAAGCAGGCCTGAGCCAACACCTCAGCTTGGCCTATGCCCCCGATCCCGATCTGCTGATTCGCACCGGTGGCGAGTCGCGCATCAGCAACTTCACCCTGTGGCAACTGGCCTACACCGAGATGTACTTTACCGATGTGTTGTGGCCCAGCTTCAACCCCGATGAGCTAGACCAGGCCATTGCCTGGTTTGGCAAACGCGACCGCCGCTTTGGTGGCGCCAGCACGCTCGTGTCCGAGCAAGCCTGAAATTTTTACCCCCTACTGCGAATTGCCCATGTTGAAGTCACACTTAAAGTCGTTTTTATTGCGCGCACTGCCTGCAGCACTGGCCCTAATAATGACGGCAGGCGCCCAAGCCCAGACGACCGAAGCAGCATTCAGCACCAAAGCTGCCACGACAACGGGGGCTGCAGAAGGCGATGCTGCAATGCAAATGCTATCCGCCGGACGCAACCCCGCCCTGCTACCAAACAAGCCATCACAGACCAGTACAACAGCCAATGCCACCCAACCCGGCAACGATGCGACCAAGCCCGAAACGGCCCGCACACGCCCCCCCATCCGTGCAACAGGCCCCAACCAGTTTCAGCGCTTTGTGGCAGAGTCCACCGGTCGCCTGCTCCCCATGTATGGCAGCGAGCTATTTGACACCCCACAAGCCTACGCGGCTGACAGCACCCTGCCCGCGCCCGCAGACTATGTTTTAGGCGCCGGTGATGAAGTGCGTTTGCAGGTCTGGGGCCCAGTGGACTTCAACACCAGCCTCACAATTGACCGCAACGGCCAGGTCAACATCCCCAAAGTAGGCGTTGTGACGCTTGCCGGCGTGGCCGTGCATGATCTGCAAAAAACCTTGCAAGCCCAACTGGGCAAAGTATTTACCAATTTTCAGGCCAACGCGGCAGTGGGCCGTTTGCGTGGCATTCAGGTCTATGTGGTGGGCCAGGCGCGCCAACCAGGCACATTTCAGCTGTCAAGCCTGAGCACCTTGGTAAATGCCCTGTTTGCCAGCGGCGGCCCCAGCGCCAACGGCTCCATGCGCAACATCGAGCTCAAGCGTGCCGGCAAGACCATCAGCACGCTTGACCTGTATGACTTTATCGCCCGGGGTGACAAATCACGCGACTTGGCCCTGATGTCGGGTGACGTTATCGTCATCCCTCCGGTTGGTCCGCGTGTGGCCGTGACCGGCGCATTTGACCAAGCAGCCATTTACGAGCTCAAATCTAAAGCCACCAGCGTGGGCGAGATCCTGAGCCTGGGCGGCGGCGTACCGGCCCTGGCCAAATCGCAAAAAGCATTGCTGGAACGCATCACGCGCGACAGCACGCCCCCCCGCCAAGTGCTGGATATTGTGCTCAATGAGCAAGGCCTCAAACAAACCCTGCGTGACGGCGACGTACTGACGCTACTGGACATCAGCCCTGCCTTCTCCAATGCCGTTACGCTGCAAGGCGTGGTGGCTGACGCCCTGCGCTACCGCTGGTTTGAAGGCATGACAATATTAGATCTGATCCCCGAGCGCGAAGCCCTCATCACAAGCGACTACTACAAACGCAAAAACCTACTGGTTCAAATAGCAGAAACTGCAAAAGAAGAAAACCGCAATGACAAAGAAGCAGGCAGCAAAACCAAAGAAGCAGGCAGCAAACTCGACACCCGCATCCGCGGCATAGCTGACCAGATCAACTGGGACTACGCCGTCATTGAGCGCATGGACCGCAACAAGCTCAGCACCCAGCTCATCCCCTTCAACCTTGGCCGCGCCGTGCTACAAAAAGACCCGGCACACAACCTGGTGCTGCAAGCGGGCGACGTGGTCACCATCCTGAGCCAAAACGATCTGCGCCTGCCGCAAGACCGCCAAACCCGTCTGGTTCGTGTTGAAGGCGAAGTCGCCGCACCCGGCGTTTACCAGACCACCCCTGGCGAAACCTTGCCACAACTCATTCAACGCATTGGCGGCCTCACACCGCAAGCCTATGTCTTCGGCACCGAACTCAACCGCGAATCAGTGCGCACCCGTCAACAAGAAAATCTCGAAGCCCTGACCCGTAAACTTGAGTCACAAGCCCAAGCCCAATCCGGCAGCCTCATCGCCAACAAAGGGGCGGACAACGCAGCCCAAGCCCAGCTGCTGCAACAACAGCAACAAGCCCAGGTTAAGAGCCAGATTGAACGTCTCAAATCTTTCAAAAGCAATGGCCGTATGGCGCTAGAGCTAGACCCTCAGACCACCAACTTGGCCGCCCTGCCCGCCTTGCCGCTGGAAGACGGCGACCGCATACTGGTCCCCTCCACACCAGGTTTTGTGTCCGCATTTGGATCAGTCAACAACGAAAATGTATTCATCTACAAATCTGGCAAAACCGTGGCCGACATCCTCAAGTCCGCCGGTATGACCGAAGACGCCGAACCTGACCAAGCCTTTGTGCTGCGTGCCGATGGCAGCATCATCGCCCGGCGCGACCACAGCGGCCTGTTTGGCGGCGGCTTTGAATCTGTCAAGGTCATGCCCGGGGACACCGTGGTAGTGCCAGCCCAAATTGACCGCGAGAGCCGCTACACATCCATCACCCGCACCTTCAAAGACTGGACACAAATTCTGTCCAACTTTGGCCTGGGTGTAGCTGCCATCAACTCCATCAGCAAGCTGTAAAGCCATGAACCAGAACATCGAAACCGTCGAAGACGACGAAATCAGTCTGCTGGACTTGCTGCAAGTGGTGGTCGACAACCTGCGCCTGCTGGTGCTGGCACCCCTGATCGCCGGCCTGTTGGCACTGGGTATCACCTTTGCCATAGCACCCACCTACACCGCCACCACCAAATTCATGCCACCCCAGCAACAGCAAAGCGGCGCCGCCGCCATGCTGGCAGGCTTGGGCGCGTTAGGCGGTTTGGCAGGCGCTGCAGGCGGCCTGAAAAACCCAGCCGACCAGTACGTCGCCTTCCTCAAAAGCCGATCTGTGCAAGACACACTGATCGATCGTTTCAAGCTGACCGAACGCTACGACCAAAAGTTCAAGCAAGACACCCGCTTGGTACTGGAAAAAAACGTGCAGATTGCAGCCGGCAAAGACGGCCTCATCACCATCGACGTCGATGACAAAGACGCCGAGTTTTCCGCCCAACTGGCCAATGCCCACATCGAAGAACTAGGCAAGCTACTCAACCGCCTGGCCGTCACCGAAGCCCAGCAACGCCGCATGTTCTTTGAAAAACAACTCAGCAACGCTAAAGACAACCTGGTCAAAGCCGAGCTGGCCTTGAAGGCCAGCGGCGTCAACAGCAGCGCCCTCAAAGCCAGCCCTGCAGCGGCCGTAGAAGGCCTGGCCAAACTCAAAGCCACCATCACAGCGCAAGAAATCAAACTGGCCAGCATGCGCGGCTACCTGACCGAATCAGCCCCCGACTTCAAACAAGCCCAAACCGAGCTATCCGCCATGCGCGGCCAGATGGTCCGGGCGGAAAAAGAAGAACCTGCCAGCAGCAGCGACAGCGACTACATCGCCAAATTCCGTGACTTTAAATACCACGAAACCCTGTTTGAACTATTTGCCAAGCAATTCGAGATTGCTCGCGTCGACGAGAGCCGCGAAGGCGCTGTAATTCAAGTCGTTGATGCCGCCATCGCACCCGAGCGCAAGAGCAA
>CAJAFJ010000607.1 GCA_903938955.1 uncultured beta proteobacterium
CTCAATCAGGTTGAGTACGTGGTGCTGGACGAAGCCGACCGCATGCTGGACATCGGTTTCCTGCCCGATTTGCAGCGCATTCTGAGCTACCTGCCCAAGCAGCGCATCACCTTGCTGTTCTCCGCCACGTTCTCGTCCGAGATCAAACGCCTGGCCAGCAGCTACCTGCAAGACCCGATCACGATTGAAGTGGCGCGCTCCAACGCCACCGCGTCCACGGTAGAGCAACACTTTTACAGCGTCGGCGATGACGACAAGCGCCACGCCCTGCACCAGATCCTGAAACAGCGCGGCATGAAGCAGGCGTTTGTGTTCGTGAACAGCAAGCTGGGCTGTGCCCGCCTGGCCCGTTCGCTGGAGCATGAAGGCTTGAAAACCACCGCCCTGCACGGCGACAAGAGCCAGGACGAGCGTCTGAAAGCCCTTGATTCGTTCAAGAAAGGCGAAGTTGATTTGCTGGTGTGTACCGACGTGGCCGCCCGCGGGCTGGACATCAAGGACGTGCCTGCGGTGTTCAATTTTGACGTGCCTTTCAATGCCGAAGATTACGTGCACCGCATTGGCCGAACCGGCCGTGCGGGTGCCGCCGGACTGGCGGTGACGTTTGTCTCCAAGAGCGACGCGCGTCTGGTGGGCGATATCGAAAAACTCATCAAGACCAAGATCGAACTCGAAGCCGTTGAGTTTGACGAAGACATGCCCGACATCCGTAAGCAGGGTCGCATCAACGACGGTCGTCGCATGTATGCTGAAGGCGCGCAGGATGATTCGCGTCAGGGCCGCCACCGGGGCGCCATGCATGACGTGGCGCATGAAGGCCAGTTCGCTCGTCAGGAGCGCCCACCACGCCGCGACTTCAACCGTCCCACGCCTGCGTCACGCGATCCGTTTTTTGACAAGCCTTATGAGGCGGCCCCGGCAACGGCCTCCGCGCCTTCCTGGGAGGCGGCTGCCCTGCGGCCGGGTGCGCGCAGTATTTCGGCCAACATCAAGCCCAAGCGCCGGGTAGCGGCCTTGTTCAAGGCTGAACCCTCGGTCAGCTGATCCAAAAAAATGCCGGACTTGATCCGGCATTTGTATTTTTTGGGTTTGATTATTTGCCCGGCTTTTGGGCTTGCTCACATTTCACCTGAATCAGCTTTTGTTTGAGCGGGGCACCGTTGGCGCTGCACCCCAAGCGCAGGGCGCTCAGGCAGCCACCCCAAATGCAACCCGTGTCCAGTGACAGGATGTCGGTTCGGCCCAGCCAGCCCAGCGTCGACCAATGGCCGAACGCCACGGTGATGTGGGCGGTCTGGCGCCCGGGCACTTCAAACCAGGGCAGGTAACCCGCCGGTGCCGCGCTGGGCGCATCCGAGCTGTCGAACTCCATGTGCCCTTTCGGTGTGCAATAACGCAAGCGGGTCAGCGCGTTGACCACCACCCGCAACCGTTCTGCACCGGTCAGTGCGTCGTCCCAGCGGTCGGGCGTGTTGCCATACATCTGGTGCAGGAAGTCGCTCAGGTCCGGGCTGCGCAATACCGCTTCAACCTCGCGGGCAAGTGCTATTGTTTTGGTCGCTGTCCAGGCAGGCAGGACGCCCGCGTGGACCATTAATACCTCATGGCCCTGGAGGTTCTCCAGGATCGCCATGCGTTGCCCCTTGAGCCAGTCGAGCAGGGCGACACGGTCAGGCGCGTCCAGAATGCCGTTGAGTGTGTCCTTGCGGTGCGGCTTGCGCGCCCCGTGGGCCACGGCCAGCAGATGCAGGTCGTGGTTGCCCAGAACGCATTGAACCGAGGCGCCATAGCCCATCAGACGGCGCAGCACACCGGCCGAATCTGGCCCGCGGTTGACCAGATCGCCCAGAAAGTAAAGGGTGTCCCGGCTGGGCGAGAAAGAAATTTCATCCAGCAGACGTTGCAAGGCGCTATCGCAACCCTGCACGTCACCAATCATGTAAAGTGCCATGGTGTTTATTTTCGCTGGTGATTCGTGGAATTTTTGCTCATAGTTTTTCTGACACTGCTTAACGGTGTGTTTGCCATGTCGGAATTGGCTCTGGCCGCCAGTCGCAAAGCACGACTCAATGCCATGGCGGAGGCGGGGGACAAAGGCGCGCAGGCGGCACTTTTGCTCTTGGGTAACCCCAACCAGTTTTTATCGACCGTGCAGGTGGGCATCACGTCCATTGGGGTGCTCAACGGCATTGTGGGTGAGGCTGCTTTCAGTGCCGGTGTGGCCGCGTGGCTGCATGGTTTTGGCGTGGCCGAGAAGGCGGCGGCTATTTCCGCCACCGCCATTGTGGTCACGCTGATCACCTTCACGACTATTATTTTTGGTGAACTGGTGCCCAAGCGGATCGGGCAGTTGCACCCCGAGTCGGTATCGCGCTGGGTGTCGCGACCCATGTTGTGGCTGGCGATGGCGGCCAAACCGTTTGTCAAGCTGTTGTCCGGCACCACGGCGGCGGTTTTGAACTTGCTGCGGATCGACACCAATGCCTTGCGCGCCGTCACCGAGGAAGAAATTACCGCCAGTCTGGAGGAAGGGGTCGATGCCGGTGTTATCGAGCAGCATGAGCACCAGATGGTGCAAAACGTGTTCCAGCTCGACGACCGGCCACTCACCTCATTGATGGTGCCGCGCAGCGATGTTGAGTGGCTGGATGCCAGCCATAGCGTCGCGCAAAGCTTGGCCCTGGCGGGTTCTGCCGGCCGCACTGGTGCGCATTCCTGGTACCCGGTTTGCCGCGGCTCGCTGGACGATGTGGTGGGCCTGATCAGTATTGGCCGCTTGCTGGAACTGGGCAGTCAGGCCCCTGGCACGATTGAGGATTACGTGATTGCGGCATCGTTTGTGCCCGAAACCCTGAGCGGCATGGAATTACTGGAGCAATTTCGCGCCAAGGCTGGTCGTTTTGTGCTGGTGGTCGATGAATACGGTGTGGTGCAGGGTTTGCTCACACCGCGTGACTTGCTCGAAGCCATTACGGGTGAGCTGCAGCCGGGTGCGCAGATTGATGCTTGGGCCACGCAACGCGAAGATGGCTCGTGGCTACTCGATGGCGTGATGCCGATGAGCGAACTCAAGGTGCGTCTGAATATTGATGAATTGCCGGATGAAGACCGGGGCCGCTACAACACGGTGGCCGGTTTGCTGATGTCAGTCTCCGGCCATCTGCCCGTGATTGGCGAGCGCATCGCCTGTGGTGACTGGCTGTTTGAAGTGCTTGACCTCGACGGCAAGCGCATCGACAAGGTGCTGGCCAGTCGCTTGGCTGATTAGGCTCGCCCGGCTAACCGGTACGCCAGTAAGCCCACCCATTCGTGCAATAGCGTATGCCACTTGCGGGCGCCTTCTGCCAGTGAATACTGTGTCCAGGGGGTGTGCTGGCCCGTGCGGTAGTCGACCGGGTAAGGCGTCACATTCCACCCGGCTTTGACAAAGGTGGCCAGGGCGCGCGGCATGTGCGAGGCCGACGTCACCAAGAGCCAGGGCTGACCTGGGTTCACGCCAGGTAGCCTGGCCGTCAAGACCGCGTTTTCATAGGTGGTGTGCGATGCTGATTCATATGTCACGCGTTGGGGGTCAAGCCCCATCTGGTCAAAGAATATTTTGGCGCGGTCCGCTTCGGTCAAATCCCCTGCAAACAGTTCGCCTTCGCCCCCGGTAAACAACAAACGCAAATGTGGTTGCTGCTTGAGCAAGGCGACCGCCGTGGTCATGCGTTCCGCCGCCTCATTGAGGGCAGGCTGGCCATGACCCTGCCAGACATAGGCCGACTCCAGCGCGCCGCCCAGAACCACCGCGCCCGCGAAGGGCTGCAAGGGAGTGCCTGGCGTGGGCGCATGGTGTTTGGCTTCAAGTTGCCGCAGAAAAGCGTCTGGCAGTGGCTCCCAGCCTTGCAGCAACAACGCCGCCAAGGCCGTCCACGCTAATCTCATTCCCCATTGGCGCCAAACCGGCATGAGCAACAGACCGGCCAGTAGCAGAACCAGCACCCAAGCCAGGGGCTGTGTGGCAAACGAGAGTAATTTTGATGCGATGAACATGAGGCAGAACTCAAAACGCAGATAAAAAAAGGGCTGGTCTTGCGACCAGCCCTTAAGGGATCCCTGAACCTGAAGGTTTCGAAAGGACCCGAGGAGACAACCTGAAGAAACTTGACGCTTCTTAAAAAATCAAACTGACTGAAGTATTACAGGGTTTTCCCGAATTTTTAAGCTTTTGCTTAATAAATTTGTAATAAACCCGCTACTTCACGTGCCAGTTACAAATTAACGCTTCTTGGCAGCAGTTTTGCCAGCGTCCACAGCCGAAGCGGCGGCGGATTTGAAATTGGTTTCAGCGGCATCAGTGGCTTGCTTGACCGCTTTTTGCACAGTTTCCAGTGCGTTGGTGGCTGCCGTCACAGCGCTTTTCATCATGGCAACAGCGGACTCAGAGCCAGCAGGTGCGTTTTTAGACGCGCTTTCAACCAAGCCCATGAATTTTTGTTGGGCTTCAGCAGCCTGGCCTTCGAAAGACTTGCTCAGTTCGGCATTGGAGCCCGAAGTGATTTCGTACAGGTGACGGCTGTAAGCAGCGGTCTTTTCAGCCAAAGGCTGCAGAAAGCTCGACTGCAGAGCCATCAGTTCTTGTGCGTCTTTCACGCTCAACATGGCCTTGGCATGCTCGGCGGACTCAGCCAGAGCGGCTTTGGAGGCGGACAGATTGAGTTCAACAATCTTCTCGACGCCTTCGAAAGCTTTGGAAGTCAGGCCCAACAGGGTTTCGACGGATGCTTTTTGCGAAGCCATAACTTGTTCGACGGTCAACATATAGATATCTCCAATACGGTAAGGGTAAAAATTATCTGCGCCGAAACCAGTTGTTGTTGGTTATGTTGCAGTGCAGCATGGTTTGAATTATAGGGAGATCCCTTCCGCTGGCAAGTGAAATTTGTTGCGACGCAGCATATTAGACCGCGGCTTCTAATAAGTTCCTGTTCTAGGGGGCGAACACAATATGGGCATGAAAGCTTTTTATTCGGATCATTTCGTTTTGCCCTTGCCGCCGGAGCACCGGTTTCCCATGCGCAAGTACGCCATGCTGCGCGACCAGATCAGCCTGAACTTGCCTGCTGTGCAGTTGTGGGAGGCCCCCAGTGCCACGGACGGTGAACTGGCACTGGCGCACAGCCCGGCGTACATCGCCGCTATCTCACAAGGCAGCCTCAGCCCGGCGGCGCAGCGTGAAATTGGTTTCCCCTGGAGCCCGGCGATGGTGGCGCGTGCACGCCGTTCGGTGGGCGCCACGGTGGCGGCGGTGCGCAGTGCCTTGACTGAGGGTGTGGCGGCCAATCTGGCCGGCGGTACGCACCATGCGTATGCCGACAAAGGTGGTGGGTTTTGTGTCTTCAACGACGTGGCGGTGGCCGCCCGGTTGGCGCAGGCTGAGTGGGGGCGTCAGGTGGGGGCGCGTCGTGCCGCCTTGAAGGTAGCGGTGATTGATCTGGATGTTCATCAGGGCAACGGTACGGCGCACATTTTTCAGGGGGACGACAGCGTGTTCACCCTGTCGCTGCACGGTGATAAAAACTTTCCGTTTCGCAAAGAGCAGGGCGACTTGGATGTGGCCCTGTCCGATGGTTGCGCCGATGTCGATTACCTGGCGGCGCTGGAGCAGGCGCTTGACGAGTTGAGCCACCGGTTTGAGCCCGGTCTGGTGCTGTATCTGGCGGGGGCGGACCCGTTTGAGGGTGATCGGCTGGGGCGCCTCAAGCTCAGTGCTGACGGCTTGGAGGCGCGTGACCGGCGCGTCTTTGACTGGTGTTTTGCCCGGCGCATTCCGCTGGCTTTTGTGATGGCGGGTGGCTATGGCGTGAAGATTGAAGAAACCGTGCAGGTGCAACTCAACACTTACCGCGTGGCGCTAGCGTATGCGGCGCGCTGGCAGGCGCTGACGGCTTGACGGCAGCTTGTTCCAGGCGGGGCCGGGGGAATGCTGCTTTGCGCTGGCAAAATCAGTACCCAGAATTGATACAAACCCCAATTGTCCAGGAGACTCTCGAATGACCCAAACCATCGTGGATGCCGCGATCACATCCCGCATGTCGGCCCGCGCCTTTACCCTGCAACAGGTGTCGCGCGAAACCCTGGCTGAGTTGTTGCAAGTGGCCAGCCGGGCGCCGTCCGGCACCAACACCCAGCCCTGGAACGTCTATGTGTTGCAAGGCGACAGCCGCACCGCCCTGTGCGACAAGGTCTGTGCCGCCCACGATGCCCTGCGCGCCGACCCGTCACTGGCGGCCAATTACAAGGAAGAATACGACTACTACCCCGAAAAATGGGTCAGCCCCTACATCGACCGTCGGCGGGAAAACGGCTGGGGCCTGTATGGCGTGCTCGGCATCACCAAGGGTGACAAAGAGAAGATGCACGCGCAGCACCAGCGCAACTACCAGTTTTTTGATGCGCCGGTCGGCTTGATCTTCACCATTGACCGCATCATGGGGCGTGGCTCCTTGCTGGACTATGGCATGTTCATGCAAAACATCATGGTGGCGGCGCGCGGGCGCGGGCTGCACACCTGCGCGCAAGCGGCGTGGAACGGTTTCTCCAACATCATCCTGCCGCATGTTAGCGCTGGCCCGGATGAAATGGTCGTCTGCGGCATGGCCCTGGGCTATGCCGATGAGACCGAGTTGGTGAATACCTTTATCACCCCGCGTGTGCCGGTGGATGAGTTCACGCACTGGCTGGCGTAACCACCTCCAACCTGTGCCTGGGTTGATGTGCCGGATTTGATTCGCCTCAACCCCTGGGCTGCTTGTAGATGACTTTTCTCGCCCTGCAATGCCTTAACGGGCTGAGTTACGCCACCACCCTGTTCCTGATGGCGGCGGGCCTGACGCTGATCTTTGGCGTCACCCGCATCGTCAACTTTGCGCATGGCAGCTTCTTTATGCTGGGTGCGCTGGTGACGGCGCATGCGGTGACAAACTGGTTTCCCGCGTGGGGCGAGAGCGCTGCGCTGTATGCCTTGGCCATGCTGTTAGGTGCGGCTTGTGCTGGCTTGACCGGGGCGGTGGTTGAGTTTTTATTGATCAGGCGACTCTACGGCGTGCCCGAGTTGTACCAGTTGGTTGCCACCTTTGGCCTCACGCTGTTGCTGCACGATGCCATGCGCTGGGGCTTTGGGCCGGAAGAAGTCTTTGCCCCTCGCTTTCCCGGCCTGAAGGGGTCGGTGGAACTGTGGGGCGAGTTTTTTCCACAATACCAGTTGGTCACTCTGGCGCTGGGGCCGCTGGTTTGGCTCGGGCTGCATGGTTTGTTGCACCGCACGCTGTTTGGCCAGCGCCTGCGCGCCGCCACGCAAGACCGCGCCATGCTTGCGGCGCTGGGCGTTAACCCAAAACCGCTGATGCTTGGCGCCGTGGTGCTGGGGTGCGCGCTGGCCGGACTGGGCGGCGCCTTGCAGTTGCCGCGTGAACCGGCCAATCTGCAGATGGATGTGACGGTGGTGGTCGAAACCTTTGTGGTGGTGGTCACTGGCGGGCTGGGCAGCATTGCCGGCGCATTTTTTGCCGCGCTGCTGATCGGGCTGGTGCATGCCTTGGGGATCAGTTTCTTTCCTCAGGCCACGCTGGTCCTGGTGTTTGTCACCATGGCCGTGGTGCTGGCACTGCGGCCCATGGGGTTGATGGGCAAGCCAATGGCTGCCGGACCGCAGGAAATCGCGCAAAAGTTCGTGCGAGCGCCTGACAAACGGCCGTGGCCAGCCCTTACCTTCACCACTTTGGGCCTGCTGTTGGCGGTGATTGGGTTGATGGGCGGTTACTGGCAATCATTGGCGGCGGACCTGCTGATCCTGATGATTTTTGGCGTCAGCCTGCAAGCCATGATGGCGCTGGGGGGCTTGGTCAGCTTTGGTCACGCGGCGTTTTTTGCGCTGGGAGCTTACGGCGCGGCGCTGGCGCACAGCAACTGGGGCGTGTCGCTGCCATGGGCGCTGGCGGCGGGTTGCGCGGCGGCATTGGCGGTTGCGGCGGTGTTTGGTGCGGTGGTGGTACGCAGCAGCGGGGTTTACCTAGCCATGTTGTCGCTGGCGCTGGCGCAAGTGCTGTGGGCGGTCGCGTCGCAGTGGACCCGCCTGACCGGTGGCGATAACGGTCTTATTGGCCTGACGCTGGTCGGCGATGACACGCGCACCGTGTTTTATTTTTTACTCTTGGGCCTGGCTTTGCTGAGTGTTTGGGCACTGGGCCGCCTGAGCCAGTCCAGCTTGGGCGCCGCCCTGCAAGCGGTGCGCGATGCACCGCAACGAGCGGCGGCCAGTGGTTTGCCAGTGGGCTGGATCAAGTACCGAATTTTTGTCGAAAGCGCGGTGCTGGCTGGTCTGGCAGGTGGCTTGTTTGCGGCGCACAAGGGCGCGGTGTTTCCCTCGGTGGCCAGCGTCGCGACCTCGCTGGATGCGCTGCTGGTCGTGTTGTTGGGCGGCATGCACCAGTTGTGGGGCGTGGCGGCGGGCAGCGCGGTGCTGGTGTGGGCTGGGGCCGAGTTGGGCCGGGGCTTTGAATACTGGCGCGGCGCGCTGGGCATGTTGGTGATGCTGATCATGGTGGCGTCGCCCTCGGGCCTGCTGGGTTGGCTGCAAAGGCGGAGCCGGGCATGACGCTGCAAGTTCGTGATGTGGTCAAACACTTTGGCGGTGTGCAAGCCGTCAAAGGCGTGAGCTTCGAGGTGCGTGCCGGTGAATGTGTGGCCCTGATCGGTCCCAATGGCGCGGGTAAATCAACTACCTTTGCCTGCATTGCCGGGCAGCACCCCTTGACGGGCGGCGCGGTGCTGTGGGCTGGCGAGCGCATCGACGCCTTGAGCCCGGCGCAGCGCTTGACCCGTGGCGTCGCGCGTACGTTTCAGGTGGCGCAAACCTTTGAGGCCCTCACGGTGCTCCAGAATGTGCAGTTGCTCCTGCACGCGCCACGGGGGCTGGCGGCGACCAACGTGTTGAACAACTTGCCGCAAACAACGGCGCTGGTGCTGCTGGCGCGGGTCGGTTTGCAGCACTTGGCGCAGGCCGATGTGCTTGGACTGCCCTATGGCGCCAAGAAGCGGCTGGAGTTGGCGCTGGCGCTGGCCGGGGTCATGAACGGTTCGGTTGATCTGGAGGCTGACGCCGGTTTATCCCGTGCCGGTGACTCGGCGCCGTCACCCCGTTTGCTGTTGCTGGATGAGCCGGCTGCCGGTTTGGCCGGGCCTGAGCGCGTCGACCTGATGGCGCTGGTGAAATCACTCACCCACATGCCCGGTTTGGACTCCAGCACGGCGACGGATCATGCCCTGACCGGCCTGGCGGTGCTGTACACCGAACACAATATGGACGCCGTCTTTGGCGTGGCTGACCGGGTGCTGGTGCTGATCGACGGTCAAATCGCCGCACAAGGCACGCCCGACGACATGGCGCACAACGAGGTGGTGCGCACGCGCTATCTGGGCGCCACAGCGCCTGGGAGACATCGTCTGGCCCAGCCCGCAAGTCCTGAACGGTCATGGCCAGCGCCGCAGGATGATGCCGGGGGCATGGATCGCCAGACGGGTTTCGATGAAGATCGGTTGGCGAGGTCCACTGCCCTCAAGCCAGCGACAACGCCCATCCTGTCGATCGAAGATCTGAGCGTCTGGTATGGCGCCGCACAGGCTTTGTTTGACGTATCGCTGCAAGTAGGGCAGGGCGAGCTGGTGGTGCTGCAAGGGCTTAACGGGGCGGGTAAGTCCACCTTGTTGCAAGCCATCATGGGCTTGAGCCCGCGTGACACCGGCCGGGTCAGCTATGAAAATCAATGCATTTCAGCCTGGGCGCCACATCGCCGGGCGCAGCTGGGATTGGGCTACGTGGCCGAAGACCGCCGCCTGTTTACCGGCCTGACCGTGGC
>CAJAFJ010000608.1 GCA_903938955.1 uncultured beta proteobacterium
AGTGCCCTGTGCGAGCAAGTCAAACGCAAGTGCGTGTTTGTGGAGCAGGTCTGGGACAGCATGATCCCCGGCTTGCAGGCCAAGAAATATGACGTCATCATCAGCTCGCTGTCCATTACCGCTGACCGTCTGAAAGTCATCGACTTCACTGACAAGTACTACAACACTCCGAGCCGTGTCGTGATCAAAAAATCGGTGGTCTACACCGGTCCCGCCTCGCTTAAAGGCAAGAAGATTGGCGTACTCAAAGGCAGTACCCAAGAGAAATACGCCATGGGTGAACTCAAAACCGTGGGCGTGGACGTGGTGGCTTACGAAGCCCAGGATCAGGTGTACCTGGACATCAAATCTGGCCGTCTGGATGGCACGGTAGCCGACTTTGTTGAAGTCAATGGTGGCTTTTTGAGCAAGCCCGAGGGCAAAGATTTCGGCTTGGTCGGACCTGAGCTGTACACCGAAAAATACTTCGGCACAGGCGTCGGCATTGGCCTGCGCAAGGGCGATGCCGCCCTCAAGAAAGACTTGAACGCCGCCATCAAAGCCATTCGCAGCAACGGCACGTACACCAAAATCAACGACAAATATTTCAAGTTTGACGTTTACGGCAAGTAAGTACGCTCCGGCCTCCGCGTTGGCGCGCTGACAAGCAGCGAGCCAACGCATTTTTATCATGTCTTCGGGACATCCATGATCGCTTATTCCGCAGCCATTTTGCAAGGCTCTGCGCTGACTGTCGGCGTTTCCCTCTCGGCTTTATTGGTCGCCACCGTGTTGGGTTTGATTGGCGCCGCCGCCAAGCTCTCGGGTCGGCCGGTGCTGGTGGCGCTGGCCACTTTTTACACCACCATCATTCGGGGTGTGCCTGAACTGGTGCTGATGCTGCTGATTTTTTACGGCGGCACCATCGGCTTAAACCACGTACTGGAGTTGATGGGGAGCGAAGAAACGGTGGACATCAACCCTTTCTTTGCCGGCGTTCTGACCATCGGTTTTATTTACGGTGCCTTCATGACCGAGACTTTTCGCGGCGCCATTCTGGCCATTCCCAAGGGCCAGGCCGAGGCGGCCTGGGCGTTTGGCATGAGCCGCGCGCAAACCTTTTTGCGCATCACCGCGCCACAAATGGTGCGCTACGCGCTGCCGGGTTTCACCAATAACTGGCTGGTGCTGATCAAGGCGACCGCATTGGTGAGCCTGATCGGTCTGCAAGAAATGACTTACTTGGCCAAGCAGGCCAGTGCGGCCACGCGTTCACCGTTTGCGTTCTTTTTGTTTACTGCCGGTTTGTTTTTGGTTTACACCACGGTGTCGCTCTTTGTGCTGCGCAAGATCAACGCGCGTTTCAGCCTGGGAACCAAGCGGGTGCATCTGTAATGAACTGGGCTGTCATCTTCGAACCCCAAAACCTGGCGCTGTACGGCACCGGGATTCTGACGACCCTGAGTCTGCTTTTTTCATCGCTGGCGGTCGGCGCGGTGCTGGCGCTGTTTTTTGCGTTGGCCCTGACCGGCCCGTATGCCCTGCTGCGCTGGGTCGTGGGCGCCTACACCTACGTCATGCGCGGCACGCCTTTACTGATTCAGGTGTACCTGATTTACTACGGACTGGGTCAACTGGAGTGGATTCAAGCACGCTGGGACTCGGTCTGGCCATGGACGCATTTCAAGGAACCCTTCTTTTGCGCCTTGCTGGCCTTCAGCCTGAATACCGCCGCCTACACCGCCGAAATGCTGGCTGGTGCCATTC
>CAJAFJ010000609.1 GCA_903938955.1 uncultured beta proteobacterium
ACCACGGTCAGCCCAGTGGGAGCAGTGGGCAGGGTGGTCAGCCGCAGGTCTGGGCGCAGTGCGCGCAGGCATGGTGTCACTTTCCAGGCATCGCCGCTGTAAAATCCGGTGTGCCGTTCACCACCCGAAGTGGATTCAGTCAGCGGTAGGGTGTCGTGCAGTAGCACCACTGCACCAGGGGCGGCATGGCGTTCTAGGGCGATAAAGTCGTCGAGTACGCTTTCAAAGCGATGGTCGCCATCGATAAACGCCAAATTGAAGCCGGTCTTGGCTAGCCCGCTGCGTATCGGCAGCTTGGCAAAAAATGCTGCACTGGCCTCCGTAAACAATTGCCCGGATGCCGGGCAGGTTTGCAACGGGTCGCCTACCGGCTCAGGATCAATGGCGATGACTTGGGTTTCCGGTTGAACCAATGCAAGAGATGCGCCGGATTCCACGCCAATTTCGACATACACACTGGGTTTGAGATGAAGATGCAACCAGGCTAACCAGGCGCGGTAGTCCAGCCCGGGCCAGCGCAGCCGCGCCAGCGCCGAGTGAGCGGCCGGCAGGTTGGCCTCCCGCGCCAGCATCCGGCGCAGGCCGACTTCCGCCTGCACTCGGTCGCCCTTAGCCATACAGCGTCGGTAGTGACTCATGGCAGCGTTGTCCAGCGGATTGTGTGTCATGTCGCCTCCCGTGTGGGATTGGCCAGCAGCAGGGCGCGTGTCTGCCGGGCAAAGTCGTCTGGATGATAATCTGCTTCACAGCGCACCCAAGCTGCGGTCTGCTGGCGATGCCACAGCACATCGTTGGTCAGCAGACGCCCGATAGCGTGGGCAAAGGCATCTGCGTCACGCGCACCCTGAATCTCCAAGCCATCCTGCCAGCCTAGTTGGCGCAGTAAAATGGCCGAGGCTACCACCGGAATGCCCTGGGCTGCGGCTTCGATCACCTTGACCGGCACCCCGCCGGCAAAGCGCACCGGGGCAATGAACACCTTGGCTCGGTCGTAGCACGGGCGCAGGTCAGCCTGAGGCCCAAGCAGCCTGAAGTTTGCGCTGGCCAGCGCTGCAATCCGCACCGAGCGGCATTCACCGACCACTTCGATGGTCGGTGGAGTGGGAAACCGTGTGCACAAGCGCGGCCACACATGCTCGACAAACCATAGCAGCCCGTCTTCGTTTGGGGTGTCCGGATGCAATGCGCCGACAAACACCAATCCGGCGCGGCGCTTCGGACTGGGTACGCTGCGGCGCACCGGCATAGCGTGACTGAGAATCGCCACTTGGTGGCCACGCGCACGAAAATGCCGTGCATCGCGTTCGGACACCACCACCACCTGATCCACGCCCTGCGCCTGGGCCAACTCGTTATCTAGACGAGCCTGCGCCTGCGTTGGTGTCAGCGCCCGGCCTTTCACAGCCAGCTCACCAATTTCGCGTAGGGCGAACAGCGCTTCCGCATCATAGATCAGGCGCATGCCGGCAAACAGCTCAGGCCGACGTATCCGCAGCGGGGCCAGCGCCTGTAGATTGGGTGGGCGGCTGATTAGCAGCACGTCGTATAGTCCGCGCCGACGCGCCAAAAATCCCTCCAGCTGGGCAATGCCCTGGCCGAGCATCACTTCCACCGTGTTCGGAATGGATGCGTACACCTGTGTCCAGTCGTCGTCAAACGACCACAGCGGAAACAGTGTCACCGGCCAGTCGCGCAGCGCTTGCAGCATCAGCCGTGCGCGCGGTAGGCCACCGCCACGCGCCATATGTGGCACTTCATTGTCCAGAATCAGCACCCGTGGCAGGCGCGGCGCGTCGGCCGGACTGCGCCAGCGGTCATCGTCCAGCGCGACCCGGCCAGGGCGCGGCTGCCGACTGAGCCAGTGGGCATGTTTGGCCACAAA
>CAJAFJ010000610.1 GCA_903938955.1 uncultured beta proteobacterium
ATCGGAGGCGATCTTGATTTTGTTGATGTAATTGCGTTGCCGGGCGTTCAGCTCGGTATTGAGTGCCAGATCTGCCATGCCGATGACGGCATTCATGGGGGTGCGGATTTCGTGGCTCATATTGGCCAGAAACAACGATTTGGCGTCGTTGGAGGCCTGTGCTTCTTCTTTTGCTTTTTTCAGATCCGCCAATAAGGCACGCATCACTGTCACATCCCGGGCGATGCCCAGCACACCGATCAAATCGCCCTCGATATCTCGCACCGCGACCTTGGTGGTCTCAAGTCGTACCGTGCGACCCTCGGTTTGGTTCTCCACCCATTCTTCGTAAACGAGGGGCACAGGGCTTGCTGCGGCGGCAAGATCATGAGCTTCAAAGGCTTCGACAACGTCAGGCGGGGAGAAGTCACAGTCCCTTTTGCCAATCACCACACTGGCGGGTGCACCAATTAATTTTGCGAAAGCGGGGTTGCAGGAAATAAAAATGCCATTCGCGTCCTTCATCCACACCATATCGGGGATGGCACTCAGCAGTGCTTGGAGTTGGCCGCGTTGATGTTCGGAGTTTTTAAGCTCTTCAGTGATGACCTGGGTGAGGTGCAACACGCGCTCTTCCGCGTGTATTTGATCCGTGATGTCGCGAAAACTCCAGACCCGGCCCACCACCTCGTCGCGTAGCTTTTGGGGGTGGGAGAAGAGCCAAAAAACGCGTCCATCCGCAAACATTAGTTTGTGTCGGTAAATGGCTTTTGGTGTGTTGAAAAGGTCCTGGACCTTTTGCAGGAAGAATTCTGGATCTTTCAATTGCGCTGTGGCAAATTGAAGAATCTCGTGTTCATTGCCCCTGGCGACGAGTTCATCCGATAGGCGCCACATTTCGGCAAAACGCTTGTTGGAGGAGGTGATTTGACCCTCACTGTTGATCACCACAATGCCATTGTCCGTGGCTTCTAAAGTGGCTTCGACCAGTGACCGCGCCTGCGATGCGCGTTGGGAGGCCAGTTCGACGGCCTGCATGGAGGCGGCGATATCCTGGGTCCGCTCGACGACTTTGGCCTCCAGATGTTCATTCAGGTCTTTGAGTTTGTCCATCAACTGCAACTGCAGGCGTCTTTCGGACTCCAGTTTTTTTTGCCAAACCGAGATCGCATAGGCGGCTACCAACAACAACAGCAGTGTCGTGATGGTGAGTGAAATGACGCGGCTGTTTTGAACGAGAGACACCTGCTCCTGGTCAGCCAGTACGCGGGAGGCTTCAGAATTGGCAGCCAGCGTCAGCGCGTGAACATCGGCGCCAATGACCTCAAGCTTGCTTAAAATTGTGAGCAGTTCGCTGGCTTGTGGCGGTGTTTTGTCCAATGCACTGCCCAATGAGCGCATCAGCTCTTCGACGACGGGCATGGCTTGCGCATACTCGGGTCGATTGACCAGCCCCGCGATATTGGTACTTTCGCGCAGCAGCGCAATCCGGCTAAGCAGCAACTCATGTCGCAATCGCAGTTGATCCACGTCGTAGGGCTGTTTGCGCCCATTGACCGCCAGATCAAGCGTGCGTTGCAGCAGTAAAAATTGTCTTTCAAACTGGAACGAGAGCGCGGTGATTGAGTCGGACTGCAGACCTGCGGCTTGTTTGATGGCGCTGCGTTGTTTGCTCTCCAATACCAGCACGACGACCATGACCAAGGCCATCAAGGCCGTACCAAGCGCTAACCAAAATTGATGACTGCGCAGGCGTTTTCCTTCAAGCATCGTTAACTCACTCAATCTTCATCGACCGAAGTTGCCACGCAGAGCGCTCGTAATACACCCGCGAGCGAAGTTCTTCCTGGGTGTCAAACGGGTAAACGATGAACAAAGGCCCCTTTGTTTTGACCGGAATGATCTTGTCATTCATCTCGTAAGCCAGAATGACATCAAATTTTTGTGCATCTTCCAAGGGAATGCTGGTCACATAGTCGTTGAGTGCCAATGCCCTGATGGTGCTGCCACTGGCCTTCACGGCGGATAACACATCGCGTAGCAAGGGACCGGTGAATTTGATCGGTTTTTTGTCCCAGGGGGTCAGTGTGGTGAATGATTGTTGAGGCAGTTGCTTGAGCATTGCCAAATCGAAAGCGGCGCCACCGGGTGTATTTTCCTCACCGATCTTGCCTGAAATGGTTAAGATAACCGGGCCATTGGCTGGCTGCAACGCGGTCGCAGGCCCTGCCATTGAAACTAGTAAAGCCCCCGTTGCTATTAACTTACCCATCAGATTCATAGAGTTTCCCTTCGATCGTTATAAACGCGGCCAACACCAAACACTATTCATGGTCAGAGCTACTGCAGTCTTACGGCTGAATAAAGTTTACAGATGAATGTTATTTTGTTACCAGTACAAATTCTCACCCAGGCGCATTAAACAAGGCGATGCTGGCTTTATGTGTTCGACGAGGTGTACGTTCTGGCCGCATTCGATACGCACATTGCGTGCCACCACGTAGATAAAAATCTCAGCCCTTGCACGGCCACAAGGTTAATGAGCGCTGACGTTAAAACGGGCACCTTGCTGGGTGCCCGTTATTTTAAAAAATGGCTTCGGGTCGCTACGGCGAAATGCCGTGGATGATCTGTCGCTGTTTTTATTTGTAAAACGCTTCGACCTTGCCCTTCAGCTTGATAAGGAGCGGATGGCCTTTGCGGTCCACCGTTTTTCCTGCTGGCACCTTCACCCAGCCTTCGCTGATGCAGTATTCCTCAATATTAAAACGCTCTACGTCATTGAAACGAATGCCAATGTCGTGTTGAAACACGGCCGCCACATGGTGAGGGCTGCGTGCGTCGCAGGACAAATGGTCGGGCAAAGGAGGGCGTTGGATTTCTTGGTTCATGGATCTTTTTAATTAACGGAAATAAGTGCCAATTTTCCATGATTTGGCACCAATCCAAATCACGACTTTTGGGTTTGCACCATTTTCATGGCTGAGGTAATCAGTGCCGATACTTCGGTCATGTTGCTCGGCACGATCAAGGTGGTGGTGGCATCGGCGGCAACTTTGGAATATGCCTCCACCGCTTTTTCGGCCACTTTCAGCTGCACCGCTTCGGCGCCTCCGGGCTGGCGAATGGCGGCAGCAATGGCGGAAATGGCGCCCGCCGTGGCTTCGGCCACAGCGGTGATGGATTGGGCGTCGCCTTGCGCTTTGTTGATCACGGCTTGTTTTTCACCTTCAGAGCGGGCGATGAAAGCCTCGCGCTCGCCGGTGGCGATGTTGATTTGTTCTTGACGACGGCCTTCCGAGGCGGCAATCAGGGCGCGTTTTTCACGTTCAGCGGTAATTTGCTGCTGCATGGCGTGCAGAATTTCTTTTGGCGGCGTCAAGTCCTTGATCTCGTAGCGCAGCACTTTGACACCCCAGTTCAGGGCCGCTTCGTCAATCGCCTGCACCACCTGGGCGTTGATGATGTCGCGTTCTTCAAAGGTTTTGTCCAGCTCCAGCTTGCCGATGACCGACCGCAGCGAGGTTTGCGCCAGTTGCGAAATCGCCATGATGTAGTTGCTGGAGCCATAGCTGGCCCGCATGGCATCCGTCACCTGAAAATACAAAATGCCGTCCACCTGCAACTGCGTGTTGTCTTTGGTGATGCAGACCTGGCTGGCGATGTCCAACGGTACTTCTTTCAGCAGGTGCTTGTAGGCGACTTTGTCCACAAAGGGCATCAAAAAGCTCAAACCGGGCGTCAGTGTGCCGTTGTATTTGCCGAGTCGCTCCACCACCCACGCGTGTTGCTGGGGGACGACCTTGACCGATTGGGTGATAAAGATCACCGCGATGATGAACAGGATGAGTGCAAATTCCATTAAATTCTCCTTTGATGCCAGCTAAAATTAAGATTTCTTGACGACCAGGCGGCTGCCGATCACTTCGATGACGGTGTGCAAGCCCGGCGTGGGTGTATCACCTGGCGCAATGGAGACGTTCCACTGCGCGCCCCGGTATTTCACGCTGCTGGTGCCATCCGGGTTCCAGGCCTCAACGTGGACGGTTTCTCCGATGTCCATATTGACATTGTGATTGGCACTGGCGGGGAGGCCGCTGGGTTGCTGTTGTTTGTAAGCGCGCCAAGCCACGACCGAACCGCCACCGATCAGCGCCGCCACCACATACTGCGCGGCAGTTGACGCCCCTAAATGCGCTGAAAGGGCCGCAGCCATTAGCCCGATGGACACCATCAGCAGATAGAAGGTGCCAGTCACCAATTCAACCCCGATGACCACGCCTGCCAAGACCCACCACATTGTTGATTGCGCCATAGGTGCCTTAATTTTGTTGCTATCAATCTATTTTGTAGCAATTGAAGCGCTGCGCAGGTGAGTTGACTTAATAAGTCCTTACACTTCGCGGCTGTTTAATATTTTTCATTTGCGCGGCTGGAGTTACCCATGAAATTTCGCTTTCCCATCATCATCATCGACGAAGATTTCCGCTCTGAAAACACCTCCGGTCTGGGTATTCGGGCGCTGGCCCAAGCGATTGAATCAGAAGGTCTGGAAGTGCTGGGTGTGACCAGTTACGGCGATCTGAGCCAGTTCGCGCAACAACAAAGTCGCGCCAGTGCGTTTATTTTGTCGATCGACGATGAAGAGTTCACCCCCGGCCCGGACCTGGACCCGGCCGTGCTGAACCTGCGCCATTTCATTGAAGAAGTTCGCCGCAAGAATCTGGATGTGCCAATCTACATCTATGGCGAAACCAAAACCTCGCGCCATCTGCCCAATGACATCTTGCGCGAGTTGCACGGCTTTATTCACATGTTCGAGGACACGCCCGAGTTTGTGGCGCGCCACATCATCCGCGAAGCTAAAAGCTACCTCGAAGGCGTGCAGCCGCCGTTCTTCAAGGCCTTGCTGGACTATGCTGAAAACGGTTCTTACTCGTGGCATTGCCCGGGCCACTCCGGTGGCGTCGCTTTCCTGAAAAGCCCGGTTGGGCAGATGTACCACCAGTTTTACGGCGAAAACATGCTGCGCGCTGACGTTTGCAACGCGGTGGAAGAACTCGGCCAGTTGCTCGACCATGACGGCGCCATTGGCAAAAGCGAGCGCAATGCCGCGCGTATCTTCAACGCCGACCATTGCTTCTTTGTCACCAACGGCACCAGCACCAGCAACAAGATGGTCTGGCACCACACGGTAGCGCCCAACGACATCGTGGTGGTGGACCGCAATTGCCACAAGTCGAACCTGCACGCCATCATCATGACCGGGGCGATTCCCGTGTTTTTGAAGCCAACGCGCAACCACTTTGGCATCATCGGGCCGATTCCGAAAAGCGAGTTTGAACCCGCAGCCATCAAGGCCAAAATCATGGCCAACCCCTTGATTCGGGAGCACCTGAAAGGGGTGGACGCCAGCAAAATCAAGCCACGTATTCTGACGCTCACCCAGTCCACATACGACGGTGTGTTGTACAACACCGAAACCGTCAAAGGCATGCTGGACGGCTATGTCGAGAACATCCACTTTGACGAAGCCTGGTTGCCGCACGCAGCATTTCACCCGTTTTATGGTTCGTATCACGCCATGGGCAAGAACCGGGTGCGCCCGAAACACGCCGTGGTCTATGCCACGCAATCGATCCATAAATTGCTGGCCGGAGAT
>CAJAFJ010000611.1 GCA_903938955.1 uncultured beta proteobacterium
CGTACTTCCTGGTACGCGCCCTACGGCTACCTATCAGTCAAATTAATCACTGGTGGAGAGGGCTGGATTCGAACCAGCGTACTCGTAAGAGGGCAGATTTACAGTCTGCTGCCATTAACCACTCGGCCACCTCTCCAAGGTGAGCCTCAAATTATGCCACCAAATATGATTTCTGGCGATTTGTTTAAAACTTTCTTTTCACCATTCCACGCAACCGCCATTTTGTTCAGTCAAAAATGTATTGGCTTGACCAAACTGTCCGCAACCCAGAAACGGCTTGGGAGAACGCAGGGCCGACAACGGCGAAGGATGGTTGGACGTCAGCACCAGATGAGGCGGCTGCGAGCCACCGGCATGCTCATGGCCTGCGGTGATCAGTGGCAACTTGGCCTGTGCCTGGGCGCCCCACAGCATGAACACCACTGGCTTGGCCCGGCTGCAGACCGCCTTGACGATGGCATCCGTCAGCACTTCCCAGCCGCGCTGGGCGTGGCTGGCGGGCAACCCCTCCTCGACGGTCAAACAGGTGTTGAGCAACAAGACCCCTTGCCGGGCCCAAGGCACTAGCGAGCCTGTGCCGGGCGTGAGCGAGGACACCACAGTGCCCAAGGCGCCCTGCGACCTCTCGCGCTCAATTTCCTTGAAAATATTTCTTAACGACGGCGGCGGCTTGACGCCTGGGGCGACCGAAAAGGCCAAACCTTCAGCCTGACCCGGCCCGTGATAAGGGTCCTGTCCCAAAATGAGCACCTTGACATCCGCCAGCGGCGTCAGCGCCAGCGCACGAAAAGGCTGGGGCGGATAAATGACGGCCCCCTGGGCCAGACGCGAGGTGATGAACGTGCCCAATGACTGCCCGGCCGCACTGGCCAGAAAGCCGTCGACCACGGGTCGCCAGTCGTCGGCCACGGGCCAGCATTCAGGCGCCCACTCGGTCAGACGCGGCGCCGCGCCCGGAAACAAATCAGCCTGCGGCAAACAAACTCGCCAGCGCGGCACCCGGGTCCGGTGCGCGCATGAACGCCTCGCCCACCAGGAACGCATTGATGCCCGCCGCCCCCATGCGCAACACATCTTCCCGCGTGATGATGCCGCTCTCCGTGACCAGCAGCCTGTCAGACGGCACGCCCTGCATCAGGGTCAACGTGGTGTCGAGCGAGACCTCAAAGGTTTTGAGATTGCGGTTATTGATGCCGATCAGCGGCGTTTTAAGCTTCAATGCGCGCGCCAACTCGGCGGCGTCATGCACCTCCACCAGCACAGCCATGTCCAGGCTGCGGGCGATCGCTTCAAACTCTTTCATCTGCGCATCATCCAGAATCGCCGCAATCAGCAGAATGGCATCCGCCCCCATCACCCGCGACTCATAAACCTGGTACGCGTCGATGATGAAATCCTTGCGCAGCACCGGCAACTGGCAGGAAGCACGTGCTTGCTTAAGGTAGTCCACACAGCCCTGGAAAAACTGCACATCGGTGAGCACCGACAAACAGGCGGCGCCATGCTCGGCGTAGGTTTGCGCGATATCGGCGGCAATGAAGTTCTCGCACAGCACGCCTTTGGATGGACTGGCTTTTTTGACCTCGGCGATCACCGCCGGTTGGCCTGCCGCAATTTTGGCCCGCCAGGCGCC